>JBAPTX010000257.1:0-8625 GCA_049282375.1 Calditrichia bacterium | reverse complement strand
GGGTTCTGCTGATCTGGGTTTTTCTTGAAATTATAGAGCACTTGCTGCTGCCGGTGGTTTCTCTTTTCAAAAAAAAAGATGCTGTGCAAAAGGAATTTCATGATATGACCGGACAAAGCGGCCGCATCGAGGAATGGAAGAATTTCCGTGGAAGGATTTTTGTCCGGGGGGAATACTGGGATGCACAGAGTTCCCATTCATTCCGGCCGGGACAGCAGGCCATTGTAAAAGAACAAATCGGGATGGAATTGTATGTGGAGCCGCCGTCCGCAAAAGACCGGGGCGGGGTTTGAAACCTGAAAACGCTTTTTTTATTATAAATGATTGGTTCACTTGCGCTGCTAATTTAGAGGAAATAATTCATGATTCGGTTGATAATGGCTTGTTCTGTGCGTTCCCCCTGAAGAGACAGGAATTTTATCATAAATTGGTTAAAAACTCACTTACTCACCCATTTATAATTGATGGAAGGAAAGAAAGATGAAAAATATTCTGGAGCGAGAGTACACCAATATTGGAGACGGCGAACGTAAATTTTCTGTAGTTGGCGGGTTAGGTCTGCTGCTGCTGGCCTTTAAAAAAGGGTCTTTGGGAAGTATGCTGGCTGCCCTTGGAGGCCTTGGCCTGTTATACCGGGGACTTACCGGTTTTTCCCGCACTTATGAAGTTCTGGAAATGGATATTACACCGGATCAGTTTGAACTTGAGGAAGAAGAACTGGAATTCCCCACATTAACCCGCAGCGAAAATATGCAGGCGCAGCGGGAAAGTTCAATGAATGAACCGGTAAAAGACAGCACCGGGCTAAAGGATGAAAATTTCATGGGGGTTTCTGCGCCTCCCGAAGAAATGCCGCTTCCCGAAAAATATGAAACCGAAACAGACCTGAAGCCTGCCGAAAAAAAACCGGCAGCTAAGAACAAGTCCGGTAAATATGATGATATGAGCCGGGAAGAACTTTATGAAGAAGCAAAAAAATCCGATATTTCCGGCCGTTCCCGCATGAGCAAACAGGAATTAATAGACGCCTTAAAATCAGAACAATAATTGGATAAAATTCTGAACGGCGCTGTACAGCCGGATTTTAAAAGCAGTCTCCATTTAAAACGCAAAACAGAGAGTGATAAAATGATCCTGATCCGGGTTGTTATCGGTGCTGCTCTGCTTTTTTTAGGGCGGCAGTTGTTCTGGGTGTTTGTGGGCGGAATCGGCTTTATTCTGGGGTGGGAGTTTGCAACTGAAACCTTTGTGGCCCAGCCGTTTTGGGTGCTGCTGCTGATAGCCATTGCCGCGGGAGTTATCGGGGCGGTTCTGGCGGTGCTGCTGCAGCGGATAGCTGTTGGTATTGCCGGTTTTCTTGCCGGAGCCTATTTGCTGCTGGGTATTTTCCGCTTTCTGGAAATATCAACTGTAGATATTTACTGGGTTATCTTTTTTATCGGCGGAATCATCGGAGCGGTGCTGGTACTGCTGCTGTTTGACTGGGCACTGATCGTGCTTTCCTCCCTGGCCGGAGCCGCCATCATTGTCCAAACGCTGGCATACCTGTTTACAACCGGAGCCGCCATTCTCCTTTTTATCGTGCTGGCGGTTATCGGTGTCGCTGTACAAGGGGCCATTTACCACCGGCAAAAGGAATAGCCGGCATAAATTCCAATAAAAAAATCCAGCCGGATCTTCATTGACCTTCCACCACTGCCAGCAGCAGTTTAACCGGTATCCGAATGAAGTTAAAGAAAATCTTCTTCTGTTTTTTGCCCGTCATATTTCCCCTGCTTTTGAATGCCGCTGATATAACCATACTGGATTCCACAATTTGTGAAAAATACGTGTGGCTAAAAACCAACTGGGTATATCATTCGGGAGATCACCCGTCCTGGGCAGATCCTTCCTTTCCCGATACTTTATGGCGGGAAACGGAGACACTGCTGGAGAAGGAACAATTGGAAAAGGTTTATTGGAGCGGCATTGCCTGGTTCCGGCTCCATTTCAAGCTGGACAGCACTGTGAATGATTCCCTCTTCGGCATCCGTTTATTTCAAACCGGCGCCAGTGAAGTTTATCTGAACGGAAAACTGGTGAAACAGATCGGCAGCATCGGCAGCACCCGGGAAGAATTCAAAACATCAATCGGACGCTCCCCCTTTCCGATTCTCCTGCATCAGCAGAAAGGTGAACAGGTGCTGGCGGTCCGCTATGCAAACGACGCAACGGATGATATTATTGCCTCCGGATGGCCGGCGGGATTTCGCCTGTATCTGGGAAATTATCAGAAGTTGCTTGAAGAAAACCGCCGGTTTACAGAGAAGAACAGCCTCTATCTGACTGCTTTTTTGGTGATCTGCCTTATGCTGCTTTTTGTGCATCTGGCTATATATATTTATGACAGCCAGTTAAAATATCACTTCTACTATGTCATTTTTCTGCTCTGTTTCAGTTTTTATGTCTTTATTATCCATTATTATCCACTTTCAGATAATATTCAGCTTTCCCTGTTTTTTTACCGCTGGGGTATTTTGGCTTTAAATATGACCATTTTCTTCGGAGTGGTGACAATTTATTCCATCTATTCCAGACTGCCCGGGTACTTTTTATGGTTGTTTGCCGCGGGATTTCTGCTGGGCGGCATTGGTATAATTTATTTTCCGCATCCCTATCTCTGGTATGCGGACTACGCCTACATTTCTTTTGTATCCGCCCTGGCTGGAAATGTGCTGTTCTCTCCCCGGTATGCCAGGTTTAAAGAACGTCCTATTATCCAGACGGGCTTTATTATCATGTCTGCGGCCGGTATTTACCAGATGGCTATTGCACTGGAAATACTCCCGGTAATTTTCGGGCTGGACCGGATATACATTTTCGGAGTGCTGGCTTTTATCATTTCCATGTCGCTGGCGCTGGCAAAAAATTTTGCTGAAAACCGTCGCCGTCTGCAGATCCAGCTCGAAGAGGTGAAGCGCTTGAATGAAGTGGCGCTCGAGCAGGAAAGGAAAGCTCACCGGCTGGAAGTCCAGCAGAAGGAGCTGGAGACAGATAATGCCCACAAAACACAGGAGCTGGAAGATGCACGGCGCCTGCAGCTTTCAATGCTGCCGAAAGATGTTCCGGATATCCCCGGATTTGACATTGCCGTTTTCATGAGCACGGCAACTGAAGTCGGAGGAGACTATTATGATTTCGCTGAACAGGATAACCGTTTATATATAACAGTTGGGGATGCTACCGGCCATGGCATGAAAGCAGGCACAATGGTGGCATCCGTAAAAAGTCTGTTCAATGCCCTTGGTATGAACAGAGATCCCCGTGATTTTCTGCGGACCTGTTCCCGCATTCTTCACCGGATGAATATGGGCAATTTGTATATGGGAATGCAAATTCTGGTAGTTGAAGGCAGTTCCATTCAGTTGACTTCCGCCGGGATGCCTGCCATGCTGCTATGGAGAAAAGAAAATTCGCAGGTGGAGGAATGGGTGCTGAAAGGAATACCCCTCGGCACCCATTTCGATTATCCCTACGAAACCCGGCAGGGCATACTGAATCCCGGCGATTCGCTGCTGCTGATGAGCGATGGTTTTCCCGAGCTGTTTAATTCAAAGAGAGAAATTCTGGAAATGGAGAGAGTTAAGAATATTTTGCAAAACATTGGCTATTTACCTTCTGCTGAAATGATAAACAGACTGAAAAAAGCGGCGGAAGACTGGCGGCAGGGATTTCCGCAGCGAGATGACATGACTTTTGTTGTTATCAAAAAGAAAGCATAGTGCAGAACAGTGCAGCAAAACGTTAAAGATATTTTTTCAATTTACGAAAAGCTCCTTTGCCAACCATCTGATCCGCATTCACCAGAATTGTTTTTACCACGCTCAGAATATCCTGTTCGCCGGCCCAGTTACGGCGGACGATCTGCGCATCAACATTATTGATCAGGTCATTTAAAACAAAAGCGGCCAGGGCAATATCATCCAGATATCCCACCGGCCCGAAAAACGCTTCAGGAATTATATCGAACGGCAGAATAAAATAAGCAATGGCACCGCTGATCTTCGCCTTTTTGCCTGCCGGAACATCGGGATCCATCATTAGCCGGGTCAGCAGGTGAAAAATATCCGGCGCCAGTAAAATGATATCCACCCATTGATGATATTTCCCGCCTCTTTTTTTCAGCCAGCTTTGGATTTGACGCCGCAGTTTGAGGTAAAAATCATTCTGTTTTTTATCCACGTTAAAAAATTCCTTTCCAAAATAAAATTTTGCCTGCTTTATTTCACAATTTTCCACTGCGAAGAATGGAAGTGATCAGCCATAAGCCCAACAGGGAAGCAATAAAATAACCGATGATGCCGATGGCGGGATAGCCGAATAAAAAGGGACCCCGGTTAAAAATAATAACCAGAGAGGAGGCGATTACAATGGCGGCAATGATCAGTGAAAAAGCAACCCGGTTGCTGGCCCGGTCTATTTCGCGGGTAAGGTTTTCCAGCCCCTGATGATAAAAATTAATGGCAAATTCGTCCTGTTTAATTTTGTGCAGAATGGTCCGCACATCATCGGGAAGAGCCCGCATCAAAGCCACGGTTTCATCCAGCATACGGGTAAAATGATTAAACTGGCCGAAGGGATTAAAGCGGGCAAAATAAAATTTCCGGGTATAGGGAATCAAAAATTCGAACAGATTGAAGTCGGGGTCGAGTCCGCGGCCAACCGACTCGGAAATAATGATAGCCCGACCCATCAACACAAGGTCCGCCGGCAGATGAATATGATGCGTATGCACCAGCTCCATTAATTCAGTAATCAGCAGGCTGGCATCAATTTGCTGCAGGGGAACCCCATAATACCGGTCCAGATTATCCAGTATGTCCCGTTCCAGATTTTTCATATTCACTTTTTTTTCCACCACACCGATATTCAGGAGCACCCGTGCGATTTTATAGGCATCCCTGTCCACAATTGCCCGCAGGATTTCCATCAATGCTTCGCGGGTATCATCGTCAATGCGGCCTACCATTCCAAAATCAACCGGCGCTATTAAATCGCCCGGCAAAACAAATAAATTTCCCGGGTGGGGATCTGCGTGGAAAAATCCAAGGTCAAAAACCTGTTTCAGCAACAAGTTTGCGCCATTTTTAGCGATTTCCCTGCGGTTCATGCCGGCTTTTTCAATAGCTGCCAGATCGCTGATTTTGATTCCTTTAATAAATTCAGTGACCAGTATTTTCTCATTGGTATAATCCCAGTGAACTTTCGGGATATAAACGGTCGGGTCATCTTCGAATTTTCTGCGGAAAATATCAATATGCCGCCCTTCATAAATCAGATTCTGTTCTTTGCGAATGGTGCGGGTAAACTCGCGGACAATCCCCGGCAGGTCATAAAAACGGGCTTCTGCCAAATATTTTTCCGCCACCTCAGCCAGATTGGAAAGGATCTCGAGATCTATTTCAATCACCTTCTGAATGCGGGGCCGGAGTACTTTAACCGCAACATTCGTCCCGTCCGGCAGCTTTGCCTTATGCACCTGAGCCAGGGAAGCGGCTGCAATTGCTTGATTATCAAATTCCCTGAAAACTTCTTTGATTTCTTTTTTATAAACCGATTCGATTAGAATTTTTACTTCGGCAAAATCATTCGGGGGAATTTCATCCTGAAGTTTACTGAATTCCTGTGCAAAATTTGGCGGTATCAGGTCCGGGCGGACACTGAGTACCTGCCCCAGTTTTATAAAGGTGGGGCCTAAATCCTGAAAAGCAAGTCTCAGGCGTGCTGCCGTGCCCAGAACAGTAATTTCCTTTTTTGGCCGTTGCGGAAAAACACGTTGGCGGATATCAGTAAAAATTCCGGTTTGCAATTGTTCAACAATATTCCGGAACCCATAATTCACCAGTACCCGCAGCACTTCCTGATACCGTCCGAAATGCCGGATGGAACGCCGTAACCCTCTTTTTTTCATGAGCAGTTATTAAGGAGTTTGAGGTGGTTTTTTGTCCAGAGTATCCAGGCGCAGCATAATTTTTTCAACATCTTTCTTAGTTGCCAGGCCCATGTCAGAAATGGTATTTTCGATGATTTGGCGGATTCTGGCAGACATCTCCTTTTCCTCTTTTTCGAACTTTTCTACAATCTCCGAAACCAGGTTTGGTTTTTCCTTTTGTTCCAGATGCCCTTTTTCCACCATTTCGTCCACCAGGCTTTCCACTTTTTCGCGGGTCATCCGCAATGTTCCAAGCCCCATATACATGCTTTTTTTGATGAGGTCAATCATAGCTGATCCTTTCCGGTTATAATATTTTTGGTCGATTTCTATGTTTTTCAAAGGTGAATTGGAACGGCATATCATAAGTTGATTTTTAAACGTTATCTTTGAAATCTGCTTTTCCGAAAAAAACCCGAAGATTTTGAATTCAGGAAAATTTTGGAAAATGCAATTATAAATACAGCTATTTAAATATAGGCGTTTAATTTAGTTCCGAATGATACGGGTCCTTTTCAGCCAGAATTTCTTGCAAGGTAAATGATTTAATATTATTATAAATCTCTGAAAATGAAGTTTTCATTTTAACAAAAGCGCTTGTTTAATCAGAATTTATCAGTTAACCATTTTTATTCAGGCTCAAATTTAAAAGGGGGGAATTCATATGTCTATTGAAAGTATGAATCCGGCTACCGGAGAAGTTTGGAAAAAGTATGATGAATTTTCGCCCGGGGATACGGAGACCATTATCAGTAAAACAGAAGCTGCTTTTCACACCTGGAAAAAAACAGAATTTGCAGAACGTACCGCAAAGATGAACAGGGCAGGGGATATCCTGATGGAACGGCAGGAAGAGCTTTCCATGTTAATGTCAAGGGAGATGGGCAAGCCAATCCGTCAGTCCCGCAGCGAAATTGAAAAATGCAGTTGGGTTTGCCGCTACTATGCTGAGAATGCAGAACAATTTTTAGCTGATGAAGTGATTGAAAGCGACGCTTCCCGAAGTCTGGTTGCCTTTGAACCACTGGGTCCGGTGCTGGCGGTAATGCCCTGGAATTTCCCATTCTGGCAGGTTTTCCGTTTTGCCGCGCCGGCTTTAATGGCCGGAAACGCCGGCTTACTTAAACATGCTTCTAACGTTCCCGGATGTGCCCTGGCAATTGAAGAGATATTCCGGGAGGCCGGGTTTCCGCCGGATATCTTCCGCACTTTACTAATTGGCAGCAAGCAAGTTGAAAGCGTAATTGAAAATCCGGCGATTCGTGCAGCCACCTTAACCGGCAGTACGCCTGCAGGTCGGGCAGTGGCCGCAACAGCCGGTAAATCTCTGAAAAAATCAGTACTGGAACTGGGCGGCAGTGACCCTTATTTGATTCTGCGGGATGCAGATTTAGAACAGGCGGTAAAAATATGTATTCAAAGCCGCCTGATCAACTCAGGGCAAAGCTGTATTGCCGCGAAAAGATTTATTGTGGAAGAAATTATTGCAGATTCTTTTACTGATGCATTTGTTGAGGAAATGAAATCAAAAAAAATGGGTGATCCGATGCAGGAGGATACAGATGTGGGACCGCAGGCCCGGCCCGATTTGCGGGATGATTTACAACGGCAGGTGCAGGGCAGCATTGAAAAGGGTGCCAGATGTATTATCGGCGGAAAAATCCCCCGCGGGAAAGGCGCCTACTATCCGCCCACGGTGCTGACGAACGTCACCAGTGGAATGCCCGCATTTGATGAAGAAGTTTTCGGACCCGTTGCTGCCATTATTTCGGTTCGGAATGAAGAAGAAGCAGTGGATACTGCAAACCTATCACTATTTGGATTAGGTTCAGCCGTTTTTACACAGGACTTGAAAAAAGGCGAAGGGGTTGCAAGGCAGTTGCAGGCAGGAAATTGTTTCATTAATACATTTGTAAAATCCGATCCGCGGCTGCCTTTTGGCGGGGTTAAAGAAAGCGGCTACGGGAGGGAACTGTCCCACTATGGGATTAAAGAATTTGTTAATATTAAAACCATATACCGAGCCTGATCAGAATAAAAATTATTTTCTCACAGGTATTTATTTAATTAAAAACCTTAGGGAATAGTGCTTTTTTCAATGATAAACAAGGTCGGGAAACGGAAAATTATTTACTTGATATAGCATCAAAATAAATTATCTTATAGTTGATGTTTCTGTTAAAAAATTCTCATTTTCTTTACAGTTAAAAACATTAAAAGATGCGAGCCAACCTTTCTTCAAAATAAATTAATATATAATTCAGATTGTTTACATTTTCAAGGAGGTGATAGGACCAGGAAATAAGACGAACAACCTCAATTAAAAAGTAGTCCATTAACCCATAATGTATGGAGGTTTGCATGAGGTATTTTTCTATTGTTGTACTTGCATTATTATGCTTCAGCCTCTCTTTTGCACAAACGGCAGAAGAAGGGTCTTTACTTAAACCGACGGTAGCCGACCGTTCTCCCTACCAGTCGGCCATCAACTATTCCAACCCCACCGATGCCCCGTTCGATCTGCAGTCATCATTCGATCTGCAAGTGGCCTCGGGCGATCTGGGAAATGCCGGTGCGGAGTTCGACGGGACCTATTATTATACGACGCGTTGGGCTTCCAACCTGATTCACCGCTACGACATGAGCGGCAATAT
>JBAPTX010000256.1:0-1721 GCA_049282375.1 Calditrichia bacterium | reverse complement strand
CCTGCACGGGATGACTCCGCAGGAATTTTTAGGAAAAGTGAGTGAGAAGTTTGAAGTTACCCAAACGGAAGGCGGGAAGCCTTTTAAACCACACCAGGTTCACGAGTTCAGCATGTATCTGGATGGTAAGTGGTATCGCCTCACTGCTAAACCGGATACTTTCCCGGAAAAAGATCCGGTCAAATCACTGGATGTGAGCATACTGCAGGAAAACCTGCTTTCTCCTGTTTTGGGAATTAGTGATCCGCGAAAAGATAAACGGATTGACTTTGTGGGCGGCATCCGCGGATTAAGTGAACTGAAAAAGCGGGTGGACAGCGGCAAATTTAAAGCGGCTTTTGCTTTTTACCCCACTTCTATCGAACAGCTTATCTCCATTGCCGACGCCGGAAAAACCATGCCGCCGAAATCCACCTGGTTCGAACCGAAACTGAAATCAGGACTGGTGGTGCATCTGCTGGATTAATGCGGAAATGGTAAACATCGGCCAGGGTATTCAGCTAATGAATCAGTAAAAAAAGGGAAGCCTGGAATGGGGGCTTCCCTTTTTTGAATTTATCACAAATGCCGTCCTTACTTAAATGCCTGCGCTTCTACTACTTTTGCAATTTACTACTTATCTTCTTAACAGATACTCGTCCGTCAAGTCTGATAATTTTGGCCCCTGTTATTACTCAGAACAGCTTTTTAAGCTCTTCCACTTTGTCCAGCCGCTCCCAGGTAAAGGATTCTTCCTCCCGTCCGAAATGGCCGTAAGCAGCGGTAGGGCGATAGCGGGGTTTCAGCAAATCCAGTTGCCGGATAATCCCGCGCGGCGAGAGATCAAACACCTGCGGGATAATTTTTTCAATCTTTTCATCGGGCACATGGCCGGTATTAAAAGTATCCACCATTACCGAAACCGGCTGTTCATGCCCGATTACATAAGCAAGCTGCACTTCCAGTTTTTCGGCCGCACCGGCAGCCACCAGATTTTTTGCCACATAGCGGGCGGCATAACTGGCGGAACGGTCCACTTTTGAGGGATCTTTTCCGGAGAAACTGCCGCCCCCATGACGGCCCATTCCGCCGTAAGTGTCCACAATAATTTTACGTCCTGTCAGGCCTGTATCCGAATAGGGGCCGCCAATGGTCCAGATTCCGGTGCCATTCACAATATAGTTGCGGTCCAGATCCGCGCTGAAATCCATTTCATACTGCTTCAGCAGCGGTTGAACAATGGTCTCGAAAACCTGCGCCGCCACTTCCTGCCGGGCAACATTGGAAAAATGGGGAACTGCAACCACAATCTTCTCAATGGCCACCGGGCGCCAGTTCTCATAACGGATCGTCACCTGCGATTTGCCATCCGGGCGCAGGAATTCAAGTTTTCCTTCTTTGCGGGCCTGATCCATTCCCCTGACAATGGCGTGGGAAAGGGTAATGGGAAGCGGCATGTACTGGGGTGTTTCATTTATGGCAAATCCGAACATCATTCCCTGATCTCCGGCGCCGCCGGCATCCACTCCCTGGGCAATTTCCGGAGATTGGGCATGTATTTTTGAAATTATTTCGCAGGTATCATCAAATTTCAGCTCGGGATCGGCATATCCGATTTCGCGGATGGTTTGCCGCGCAATTTCAGGATAATCAATTTTTTCATTATGGGGGATTTTAACTTCTCCCGCCAAAATAACCGTGTTCTCCGTTACCATTGTTTCCACGGCAGCACGGTTCAATTC
>JBAPTX010000255.1:0-1809 GCA_049282375.1 Calditrichia bacterium | reverse complement strand
GGGTGGAAGAGTTCCAGTGCATCCATTTTTTCGCCGGTGCTGATAAATTTAATAGGACGGGAAGTAACCGAACGGATAGAAAGTGCGGCACCCCCACGGGCATCTCCATCCATTTTGGTAAGCACCACGCCGCTGAAATCGAGCTGCTCCAGGAACTGACTGGCGGCATTTACCGCATCCTGCCCGGTCATACCATCGGCAACAAAAAGAATTTCCTGTGGTTTTAGGCGTCGTTTTATTTCCTGCAGTTCGTTCATCATTTTTTCATCAATATGAAGACGCCCTGCGGTATCCAGAATTACCACATCCCTGCCTTGCTGGCGGGCCGCCCCGATAGAATTGTGACTGATCTGCACCGCATCCTGCGACTCTTCCGAATAAACAGGAATATTTAAACTTTTTCCCAGAACCTGCAGTTGCTGAATGGCGGCCGGACGGTAGATATCTGCCGCCACCAGCATGGGATGGCGTCCTTTTTTCCGCAACCAACTGGATAATTTGGCTGCAAAGGTGGTTTTACCCGAACCCTGTAAACCGGCCAGCATGATAATACTCGGGGGAAGGCCGGCCATTTTGATTTCCGACTGGGATTCTCCCATCAGGTCCACAAGTTCATCATGCACTATTTTAACGATTTGCTGGCCCGGTGTAACACTGTGCAGAACCTTCTCCCCGATTGCTTCTTCCCGGACTTTTGCTATAAACTCTTTTACAACCTTATAATTAACATCTGCTTCCAGCAAAGCCCGCCGGATTTCTTTAAGAGAATCCGAAATATTTTTTTCAGAGAGTTTGCCCTGTCCTTTAAGCGTTTTCAGCGCCGATTCAAGTTTCGTCGTCAGATCTTCAAACATAAAACTTCAGTAATATCCCTTTTTTCATTTTCTTCAGCATAAAGCCTGAAAATTTAAAATTACCCTTTAATGATTCCAAAGGCTTTTTTCTTTCCTTAATTTATTACCATAACTAGATTTTCACTTCTGTTTTTATCCATTTGTAACATAAGTTAAATGGCGCAGAAAGGCAACTTAGCTTTTACCCGGCTGAGTTTTATTTTGTTCATTTGATAATAACTCTTCTGTTAAACTCATTACTGCTTAACACCTTCAACAATGACATTCCCGGTTTCTAAGGTCTGTTGCTGTATATTCCTGAAACCCGCTTCCTGCAGCCATGTCATTATTTCTTCCGCAGGATAAGCATTACCGCCTTCCGTATTTACCAGCATGTTTACGGCAAAGAGAGTCCCTCTTTGCGGTTGAGTTTTGGAGGCATTCAGTAAAACTTCCCGGATAATGATTTTACCCCCCTCCTGCAAGGCCTGATAACATTTTTTTAGCAGGCTGAGGTTCCGGTCCGGATTGAAAATGTGGATTATACTTGAAATAAAAATATAGCTGTAGCCGTCCCCAATGGAGTCTTCAAAAAAATCGCCGCCTTTAAACTGCAGGCGTGATGCGGCGGTTGACTGCCTGAAATACTCCGAAGCAATCGGCTCACTTTCGGGCACATCAAAAACAGTGGCCTGCAGATTCGGATATTTTTCCGCAAAGGCAGCGGCAAATAAACCGGGACCGCCTCCCAGATCCAATAAGCGGGTATGATCTTTCAGGGGCACCAGCTTCACCAGTTCGGAAGCCGTCTGCTTTTCGCGATAAGCCATTGCCTGAATAAAATTGTGATGGTTTTTTTCCTGTTTCAGTACATCCAGTTCATGAACCGGTTTGCCGCTTTGCAGTACTTCCGGTAAATGGACCCAGCGCTGCAGTAATCTCCATTCATGCAGCAGCCATTCTTTTGTCATCGGAT
>JBAPTX010000254.1:0-6820 GCA_049282375.1 Calditrichia bacterium | reverse complement strand
ACCGTGTTTATTGAATCCGCTGTAAGGCCAACTGAAAAATCCGTTCCACCTGCTCTGCGATGGTAAGCTTTGTGGTATCCAGTTCTACAGCATCGGCGGCCATCTTCAGAGGGCCGTGGCTTCGTTCGCGATCGGCGCGGTCCCTTTGGCGGATTTCCGCGGTAAGCTGTTGCAAATCCGCCTCTATTCCCCGTTGTGCCAGCTCCTTCCGGCGCCGCAGTGCCCGTTCTTCCGCCGATGCCTTCATATAAATTTTTAATTCCGCATCGGGAAAAACAACTGTACCGATGTCCCTGCCGTCCATCACCACACCGCCGGCAACCCCCATTTGCTGCTGGAGTTTTACCAGTAATTCGCGCACCATAGGATTGGCCGCCACCGGACTGATGGCCCGGTCAATTTCCGGGGTGCGGATGGCTTCGGAAATATCTTCTTCATCCATAAAAATAACTGTTTTTTCCGGGTCCTTTTCCAGCCGCAGCTTAATGGATGCCGCAATCTCTGCCACCCTCCGGTTCTCCGTAACCGGAACCTTACTGCGAAGCGCTTTAAGGGTAACTGCCCGGTACATGGCGCCGGAATCGATATAGGTATAATCCAGTTTATTTGCCAGCAGGCGGGCGGTAGTGCTTTTGCCGCTGGCTGCCGGTCCGTCAATGGCAATTTTTATTTTTTTATCTGCATTCATTCTTAAATAAACTTTAATGGTGATATCCGGAAACTGAAAATCTTTCTATTCTTTATCTTCGGCCTGTTTCTTATAACTGGAAACCATTTTTTTTAATTTGCGGATTTCTTCCGGCTTCAGCCGGCGCCATTCGCCTTCGTGCATGCCGTCAATTCTTAAACCGGCAAATTCAACCCGCTGTAATTCTTTAACCTGATATCCCAACTGCTCAAACATACGGCGAATCTGGCGATTCCGCCCTTCATGCAGTTCAACTTCCAGATAACTGGCATTCGCCACAATCCGGATTTCTTCAATTTTACAGGGGGAAGTCATGACTCCATCCAGCTCCAGACCGCGGCTGAAATTATGCAAATCCACCGGCCGCAGACGCCGGTCCAGCAGCACGCGGTATTTTTTGCTAATCTCATAACGTGGATGGGCCAGAAAATAAGCAAGGTCACCGTCATTAGTGAGCAACAAGGCGCCGGTAGTATTATAATCCAACCGCCCTACCGGGAAAATTCTTTCCCTTTGCGGGAGCAGGTGTAACACTGTTTTACGCCGCTTTTCGTCGCTGGCCGTGGTAACGGTGCGCTGGGGCTTGTTCAGTAAATAATATACTTTCTTCTCCTGCGGCCGGATAACCTGCCCCTGAAATTCGATTTCATCTTCTGCGGGATTTACCCGCATCCCCATTTCATGGACCACACGGCCGTTCACCCGTACGGCGCCATAGGCAATCAGTTCATCGCATTTACGCCGGGAGCCGATTCCGCACATAGCCATAAAACGGTTCAAGCGGATTTCATTATCCTTCATCGCCATTTTCATCCTCTCCCGCTTCCGCTGCTCCGTTTTCCGGATTTCTCATCCCGAATGATTTGGGAGCGACTTCTTTAAACAAACTCTCGAAACCGGGATGAGACTCATCCTCTACATCAATCAACTCTTCTATTTCTTTCAGTTTCGGCAGATCTTCTAACGAATTCAGGCCGAAATAGTCCAGGAATTTGCGGGTGGTCCTGTATAAAAAGGGGCTGCCGGGCGCATCGGCCCTGCCGGCAATATTAATCAGATGCCGGTTCAGCAGCGTTTTCAGCACACCATCCACGTTTACACCGCGAATTTCTTCCATATCGTGACGGGTTACCGGCTGCTTATAAGCAATAATAGCAAGTGTTTCCAACGCCTTTTGGGTAAGGCGGGATTTTTGTTTATCCTGAAACAGTTGATCAATATAGCCGGAAAATTCAGGCAGAGTAAACATCTGGTATCCTCCGGCAATTTCCCTGATTCTGAAGGCATGCCCCCCTGCCCGGTATTTTTCATTCAGCAGGCGCACCATTTCTCCGATCATCGTTCTGTTGAGCTGATTAACAACTTCACTGATCCTGTCCGCAGAAATGGCGGAATCGCTGCTGAATATCAGCGCTTCCACAACTCCGATAAAGGGCTGCAGAGCTTCCGGAATCCGCTCTGAAATGTTAGCCGGGTTTGATTTTTCTTCTTTCATTAAAATTCATCTATTCTATATTGCTTTTATACAAAGTTTCACCGCCGCCGCGTTTAACCGGCTTGCAGGCATCCGCCTGTCTTTGACCTGAATACAGCCGTGAAGTTCCGGGACAAATTAGTTCATTGGGCTGCCTGCTTTGGCTCGGAAGGCGGCATCAGCTCTTTATCGCGGACTTCCAGGTAGCGCTCAAAATTCAAATCCCGCATCGGCACCAGCCGTATCTCACCATAAATTCCGGATTGTTTAGCAGATAAAAATCCCAGCCGCACCAGATCCAGGATGGACATAAAGGTAATAATCAGATCGATTTTTAATTTAACGCCTCCAATAAGTTCACTGAAGATACCGTAGGGTTTCCCCTTCATTTGGCGGAAAAGATAGGCCACCTGATCTTCAATGGTGGTGCGTATGACATTCACCTGATGCACCGTTACTTTCGGCATATTATCCAGGGCCTGCCGGAAGGCAGTCAGCAGATCGAACAGGGAAACATCTTCCAGAAAATCAGTATCATCTGCTGTTTTCCGGCTGCCCGGCGGCGGCACCTGCCGGGCATAGTGGCGGCTGCGCCGGTATTCCAGTTCTCCCAACTCGCTGCTGGCTTCCTTAAACTGCTTATATTCCAATAACTGCGCCACCAGTGCTGCCCGGGGATCTTCAACATCATCATCCCCGTCCGTGGCAGGTCTCGGCAGCAGCAACCGGACTTTGATCAGAATTAGAGTGGCAACCATTTCAATAAACTCGCCGGCAACATCCAGATCCATCATTTTCATTAATTCGATATATTCCAGATATTGGGCGGTAATGTCAGCGATGGGGATGTCATAAATATCCACCTCATTTTTTTTTATGAGGTAAAGCAGCAGATCGAAGGGCCCCTCAAATGCCGGTAATTTTATTTTATAGGTCATAGGTTGCTTTCGCTGCCCGGTTAATCCTGATTCTGCCGGGGTAAACCGGCCTGCGGCTTACTCTTTGTAATTTAATTCCAGCTTTTTAAACCAGATTAACTATTAAGATGCCAAAATAAAGAAACTCGCTGTTTATCCGGATTCCCTCAGGAGGTAAAACGGATAAGGCCGCTGTTACTGCGAACCCGTTCCATTACTTCCTGCGCCTTTGTGCGCGCTTTCCGGGCGCCATCTTTTAAAACCTGTTGAACATAGGCGGGATCATCCAGTAATTTTTCCCGCCGCTGCCGTGCCGGTTCAAAGTAATCCCAGATTTTCTCCAGCAACGCCTTCTTGGCATGGCCGTAACCATATCCACCAGCCAGGAACTGTTCCCGCATGGTCTGTTGTTCTTCGGAAGTTGCAAATAATTTATAAAGCGCATACACGGTATTGGTATCCGGATCTTTGGGCTCTTCCAGAGGAGTGGAGTCGGTTACAATGTTCATTACTTTTTTTTTCAGCGCACTGCGGTCCAGAAAAATTTCAATAGTATTATCATAGCTTTTGCTCATTTTCTGACCATCCAGCCCGGGGACAACAGCAACATCAGGCAGAATCATTTCTTCCGGCACCACAAAGGTTTCGCCGTAAAGGTTGTTGAACTTCATGGCCATATCCCGGGTCATCTCCAGATGCTGTTTCTGGTCCCGGCCGACCGGCACAAACTCTGAATCATAAATTAAAATATCCGCGGCCATCAGCACCGGATAGGCAAACAGCCCATGGTTGGGCGAAATGCCGCGCCCGATTTTATCCTTGAAGGAATGGGCCCGTTCCAGCAAACCCATAGGCGTCACATTGGAGAGCACCCAGGCCAGTTCTGTTACTTCCGGCACATCACTCTGTATAAACAGGGTGGCTTTTTGCGGATCCAGCCCAAGGGCAAGATAATTGAGCGCAACCTGAAAAGTGGCATTCTCCAGCCTGTTCTTATCACTGATGGAGGTGAGGGCGTGGTAATTTGCCACAAAATAAAAACATTCGTTATTTTCCTGCAGGGCAATGTGCTGGCGAATGGCGCCAAAATAGTTGCCTATGTGCAGATCCCCGGACGGCTGAATACCGCTGAGAATTCTTCTGTTTCTAATATCATCAATCATTTATTTTTCCTGTAAGATTCGAAAATAAGTGCAAAATTTAAGAAAGGAATCCGGATTTCAAAAGGAGTGAATTATAAATCAGGAAAGAATTTACCGGTGGGGAAAATACGATTTTGCCAATTCCCTGAATATCTTTCGCAGTATTCCTGCCGGAAACGGTGAACCTGCCATTTCTCTGCCGGTAGTTTCAATTGAATGATCCGGGCGGATATTCTTTGATAATGACTCTGCCGGCAGATAAACCCTATTTCATGTTATGAATTTGTGAAAGCAGAGAGGATACTTTATATTATTCGCCGCTGAACAGAAGCGGAATTTACAGGAGACGCCACCAAAAGAATGCCAAATCCCAATGAGCAGCCCCTCCGGCCGGTTTATAAAGATCGAAATCTGCAAATTGTTTTCAGTATTACCCTGATGGCCGTACTGGGTGTTTCCAGCGTTACCCCGGCATTCCCTCAGATCGCCCGGGCCCTGCAGGTTTCCGCACGACAGATCGGACTGCTGATCACCGTATTTACCCTTCCCGGACTGATAATGACACCCGTGCTGGGCATAATGGCGGATCGCCTGGGCCGGAAAAAAATTCTGATTCCATCCTTATTGTTGTTTGCCGTTTTTGGAACCGCCTGTGCGTATATGCGCAGTTTTCACCTTCTGCTGCTGTTCAGGTTTATACAGGGAATTGGCGCGGCTTCGCTGGGCTCCTTAAATGCCACATTGATTGGGGATTTGTATTCCGGGCGGGAACGGCCGGCAGCAATGGGTTACAATGCCAGCGTACTCAGTGTCGGCACAGCCGGTTACCCCGCAATCGGGGGGGCCCTGGCGGTATTCGGGTGGTACTTTCCATTCCTGCTGCCGCTGCTGGCAATTCCGGTGGTTATATTGGTAATAACCGGACTTAATAATCCTGAACCCAGCAATCAACAAAATCTCAAAGAATATTTGCGCCAGGTTTGGCAAAGCGTATTGCACCGGGAAGTGGCCGGGCTTTTCATTGCCAGTATTATTACTTTTATTATTCTGTATGGCGCCTTCTTAACTTACCTGCCAATCCTGCTGGATCACAAGTTCAGTTCCAGCCCCCTGATTATAGGACTGATCTTATCCAGCATGTCTGTTACTACCGCCATTACCTCCTCCCAACTGGGGCGCCTGACCCGCAGATTTTCGGAAAAAATTATGCTGAGAATTGCCTTCGGCTTTTATGCCGCCGCACTGATTTTATTCCCGTTGATGCCGGGATTATGGCAGTTTCTGCTGCCGACCGTTCTTTTCGGTATTGGCAATGGTCTTAATATTCCCAATATCATGACCTTGTTGACCGGGCTGGCGCCGCTGGAGTACCGCGGGGCATTTATGTCGCTGAATGGAATGGTGCTGCGGGGCGGGCAGACAATAGGCCCTTTGTTGATGGGGGCGATTTACGGCATCTGGCAAATCGCTGGCCCTTTTATTGCCGGGGCGGTTCTGGCTCTGGCCGCAATTCTGATTTTATTTATGCTGGTTCGGTAGTGTTCGGATAGGATTTACGGCTGCTACAGGAACAAATAAGGTTTCCAGTGTTCATCCTTTACCCCCAGAATACGGTGCAGGTACAGAAAATAGTGGGGCTTCAGTGGTTTTCGTACCAACTTTAAGCCGGCCTGTTCCGGGGTTTGATTTCCTTTGCGGTTATTGCATTTCTGGCAGGCAACCACCAGATTTTCCCAATTGTCCCTTCCCCCGTAATTCCTGGGAATTACATGGTCAATGGTCAGGGGCAGTTTTTTATGGCCGCAATACTGACAGGTGTAATCATCCCGGATCATCAGGTTTCTGCGATTAAGAACCACCCGGCGGTAAGGCACCCGCACCTGTCGCGACAGGCGGATGACACTGGGAATTTTTATCTGGTAATCAACAGAATGCAGCCATCCGGAATTTTCTTCAATCATTTCCGCTTTGCCCAGAAATACCAGGGTAACGGCCCGTCTTACATTGCAGACCGAAAGAGGCTCGTAATTTTGATTAAGTAATAAAACTGCGTGATTCAGCATAACATCTCCTGCAAAATTCAGGGGGAATTATCAGGATGTTAATTTTTACAACGCTGTTCATGCCGGGTTTACCGGAAAAGGTAAACAGAACCGGCCTTTAACCGGAAACAGAACACACAACTTGTGCTATGAATAATCAAATTAAAATAAATGCTGATTTCCACATATTTTTGAAAATTTAAAAATCGCTATTTAGGTACATTATTAAACAGGGTCCGATCCGCTGCAGATACTTTTATTATTCTGAAAATTACCCCCTTCACCTTCCCCGGAGAAAAGAATTTGCAATAATGCCGGATGAGTGTTCTGCCTGGAAATCATCAATCCTATAAAGCGGTTGTCCCCCCGTTAAAGACCTCTTATTATTATCTCCAAAAAGGAGGAGACACATGAGCGATTTAAAAACGGCGGCAAAAACAGCCGTAAAAGACTGCATGGCAGTGAAGCCGCAGGAAACAGTTCTAATTATAACCGATAAGCCCTGCCGGAAAGT
The DNA here is from genome assembly GCA_049282375.1 of Calditrichia bacterium. Classification (GTDB taxonomy): domain Bacteria; phylum Calditrichota; class Calditrichia; order RBG-13-44-9; family RBG-13-44-9; genus JBAPTX01. The sequence continues at coordinate 43 of JBAPTX010000254.1, read as the reverse complement.
TGGGACCGCCCTTTATGAAGCCGCCCTGGAATTGGGAAATGAG
>JBAPTX010000253.1:0-6310 GCA_049282375.1 Calditrichia bacterium | reverse complement strand
GGATTACCGTGTGCCATATACTCAGGGTCTGCAGTTGTTTACCGCCCTTCAATTAAAAGGGGTTGATTCCCGATTGCTCTTTTTCCCTGATGAAGATCATTTCGTGCGCAAGCCGAAAAATGCACGGCAATGGTGGCGGGTTGTGCATGGATGGCTTGCAAAATACCTGAAATAACCTTGGATTTAAATTCATAGAGAAAAAGATATCTCCCTGCCGCGGCTGCTGAACAATGCTCAAAGTTGTTCGGGCGCGGCAGGGTTTTATTTTATAGTGAATTTGGCTCAGAATTTTATTTCAAAAAAGGTGCCGTCACAAAGCGGTAGTGACCCAAAGAAACCTTGATTTTATCCGGACAGATGGCTAAGTTTAGGCCGTCCCGTTGGGGGTGCTCTCTATTATAGGAGCTGAGAACATACCCCTCGAACCTGAACCGGACAATACCGGCGTAGGGAAACGGATTTCGGAAAATAGACCGTTCATATATTTTTTGGAATTAAAGCCGTTCCCTTTGCCGGAAACGGCTTTTTTTTTAAAGAAGGGAGATCACAATGATTCGGCTATTTTCCACCATTCTTTTTTTATTCGGTTCTTTTGTAGCAGCACAGCCGGCGAAAATCACAGGTGTGGTGCAGGATGCGGAAACCCTGCAGCCATTGCCCGGCGCCAGTGTCGAGCTGAAAATTTCAAAACAGGGTGTGTCCACCGATGCTAAGGGCAGCTTTGTTCTGGATAATCTGGAAGCAGGTTCTTATAAACTGCAGATTTCATACATTGGATATCTGAAAAAAGAAGTGCACGTTAATCTGCAGGCAGATGAATCCGAGAACCTGCAAATTGTTCTTAAGCCCAGCCCCATAAAAGGCCGGGAAGTGGTTGTTGTCGGCACCCGCGCTGTGGAAGGGGAAACACCCGCTGCCTTTTCCACCGTAACCTCTGAAGAAATTGAGAAGCGCTATTTTGTACAGGATATTCCGGTACTGCTCAGTGAACTGCCTTCCACAACTTACTATTCGGAAAGCGGCAATGGCGTTGGCTATAATTACCTTTCCATCCGCGGCTTCGGTCAGCGCCGCATCTCGGTTATGATCAACGGTATCCCGCAGAATGATCCGGAAGACCATAATGTTTATTGGCTGGATTTTCCCGATCTGCTTGGCAATGTGCAGGATGTGCAGGTACAGCGGGGCGCCGGCAGTGCATTTTACGGCCCGCCGGCGATTGGCGGTTCGGTGAATATTATTACAAGTCAGTTTTCGCAGGAAGCCCGCCTGAACGGATATGCCGGTTACGGCGGTTATAATACCCGGAAGTTTTCACTGGAAGTGAACAGCGGGCTGTTGAATAATCAATTTGTGCTTTACGGAAGGGGTTCCCGCATTCAGAGCGACGGATATCGCGACCGTTCCTGGTCGGATTTCAAAAGCTATTTTATCGGCGCTGCCCGGTTTGGGAAGAATTCCAGCACCCGTCTCCATTTCTACGGCGGCCCGGTTGAAGATCATTTGGCCTATTACGGCATTTCCAAAGAAATGGCATTGGACCGGGATTCCCGCCGGGAAAATCCTATTCAAAGGGCGGATGAAATTGAAAATTTCAATCAGCCCCATCTGGAGCTGATTCACGAACATCAGTTAAGTGATAATATCCGGCTGAACAATACCCTTTTTGGAATCCGCGGCTACGGATTCTTTGATTATGATGGTTCCTGGGCGCCCATGTCCTATTACCGCCTTACGCCGCAATACGGATTTGATGTCGCCGGAAATCCGGAAAATATTTATGTAGACAGTCTCTTGATCCGTGCCTATGTGGATAACCGGCAGATTGGCTGGATGCCCCAGTTGCAGTGGGATCATTCCCGCGGAAAACTCATTGCCGGCAGCGAAATCCGCTTTCACCGTTCCCTGCACTGGGGGCGGATTCAAAATGCCGGTTCCGGAATGCCTCCGGCAATTGAAGGAGCCTATAACGGGCTTAGCTACATTGGCGAGCGCCGATATTATGAATACCGCGGTGCAAAAGATATCATTTCACCGTATCTGCACACCACATGGCAGTTTGACCGGAAAACCAGCATGATGCTGGATTTGCAGTTCGCCTACAATAAATACCGGCTTTTTGACGAAAAATTCCTCAGCACCGATTTCAGCCTGCAGTATTATTTTCTGAATCCGCGGGCCGGCATCAATTATAAATTGACTCCCCATATAAATACCTTTTTCAGCGTTTCACGCACCAGACGAGAACCCCGTTTAAAGAATTTTTATGATGCGGCGGAAGCCAGCACGCCGGAAAGCTGGGGAGCTGTGGTGCCGCAGTTCGAAACCTTTGCTGACGGGACCTATAATTTTGACGAACCGCTGGTAACACCGGAAACCTTGATGGATTATGAACTGGGCCTTAATTACCGGAGTCCGGATTTCACCGCAGGTATGAATCTGTTCTACATGGATTTCTATGATGAAATCATAAAACAGGGGCAACTGGACCGTTTCGGGCAGCCGGTTACCGGCAATGCGGACCGCACCCGTCATGCCGGTGCGGAATTTTACTTTCAGGGAAACATCAACCGGTCCTTTATCCTTTCCGGCAATTTTACTTATAGTCAGAATAAACTGCTGGACTATTATGTTTTTGAGGGGAATACCCGGTTTAATCTGGACGGCAATACCATTGCCGGCTTTCCTGATATGCTGGCAAATTTGCGGGCGACCTATCGCCACCGGAGCTTCACAGCATCCCTTGTAATGCGCCATGTTGGCAAGCAATTTACCGACAATTTTGAGAATGAAGCCAATACGGTTGATGCATATACCGTTTTCCATGGGAGCCTGGGATACGATATCACCGCTTTGCCGGGCCTTTCCCTATTAAATCTGCAACTACACGTGCGCAATATATTTGATACCCTTTACATCACCCATGGGGAAGGAGATCAATTCTTTCCGGCGGCAGAGCGGCACTTGTTTGTAAATGCCCGCTTTGAATTGTAAATTGCCCCTGTTTACGAGACGGTCTAAAACAGAATTCCGGAGAAAGGGGCAAATTTATGAAACGCAACAGTGCATTAATTGCCGGTGCAACCGGGCTGGTGGGTAGCTATTGTCTGCAGCATTTAATCGATACCTATGAAGAAATAATTGTATTAAGCCGAAGGCCGCTGAAGGACATGCCGGCGAATGTGCGGGTTGAAGTTATTGATTTTGACCGGCTGTCCGGTTACAAAGACCTCTTCCGGGTGGATCATGTTTATTGCTGCCTGGGTACCACCCTCAAAAAAGCGGGCTCCAGGTCCGCCTTCCGCAAAGTTGACTTTGAATATCCATTTCAAATGGCCCAGCTAAGCGCCGATAATGATGTTCATCAGTTTTTGTTTATTTCCAGCCTCGGCGCCAATGCCAATTCGCGTGTTTTTTACAATCAGGTAAAAGGGGAAACGGAAGATGCCATTTCGCGGGTTAATATTAAAAGCATCCATATTTTCCGGCCGTCTCTGCTGCTGGGAGAACGGCAGGAATTCCGGCTGGGAGAATCGATTGGAGAAATTTTAATGAAAGCAATCTCTCCCGTCTTATTCGGAAATATGCGGTCCTATCGACCCATTCACGCAGAAACAGTGGCCCGGGCTATGGTAAATGCCCCTGCCGGCGAAATACCGGGAATCCATATTTATTCATCCGATCAAATCTGCCAGTTAGCGGAAAAGGAATAAACAGCTTGAACAAACCGGCTACTTTTCTGCTGCTTGCCAACGGCGATTTGCCCTGCAGCCTTTTAAAACAGGTTAATCCTCTGCATTTTCAGCAAATTGTCGCCTGTGACGGTGGGGGAGAAAAGGCGTTAAATTGCGGACTACAGCCCAGTGTGATTATTGGTGACCTTGATTCCATATCCAAAGAGCTGCCCCGCCGTTACCCGCAAATCCGATTTATTAAACAGGCTTCGCAGGAAATGAATGATCTGGAAAAGGCGCTGATCTACTGCAGGGAACAGGGCGCGCAGCGTTTGGTAGTTTTAGGCACAGTAAGTGCAGAACGGCTGGACCACAGCATCAACAATTTTTCCGTGCTGGCACGCTACCACCACAGTTTTGATATGCAAATCCTGACCGGAAATTCCCGGATCTATCTATTGGATGATCATTTAGTTCTTCCGGCAAAACCGGGTACCCTGGTCTCCCTGATCCCTCTGGGGCGGGTGGAAAATATTGAGACCCGCGGGCTTCAGTATTCCCTTAATAAAGAATCGCTGGTCTTTGGAGAAAGGGAAGGTTTGTCCAATGTGATTATTGAAAACCCTGCGGAAATCCGGGTGGGCAGCGGAGTGCTGCTGGTTTTTTTATTCATCCCCCCTTCTGCATCGGTTGAATGAATTCAGGTTCTAAAATCCTGAACCCGTTTTCCCTTCTTAGTTGATTCAAGGAATATTTTTTTATGATTGAACTCCATCCATTGGAATTACTCCCTGTAATTTGCTATTTCGGATTACTGCTTGTGATTGGATTTCTCCGGCGTTCAGATGCTGAAGGCGAAGATGATTTTATTGTGGGCGCACGGCGGCTTACCCTTCCCGGTTTTATTGCTACCCTGGTAACTACCTGGTATGGCGGCATCCTGGGAGTGGGAGAATTTACGTATTTGTATGGACTTTCCAACTGGCTGGTATTTGGCTTTCCCTACTACATTTTTGCTATTTTATTTGCTTTTTATCTGGCGCCCCGCATCAGAGAATCCCGTCTCCTGTCTATTCCTGACCAGTTGTACCGCCATTATGGAACCCGAAACGGGATCATCGGAACCATTTACACTTTTTTTATGACCCTCCCCGCCCCTTATGTGTTGATGACAGGTTTTTTACTAAAACTGGTTACCGGCTGGCCTGCTGCCTGGTGCATCATTATCGGGGCCCTGTTCTCTATGGTTTACGTGATATCCGGCGGCTTTAACGCGGTGGTTCGGACGGATAAGCTGCAGTTTTTGCTAATGTTTGGCGGCTTCGCACTAATGTTTGTAGAACTCATTATAAACAGCGGCGGATTCGCTTTTCTGAAGGAAAATCTGCCACCGCAGCATCTGTCGCTGCAGGGAGGCAACAGCCTGCAGTATTTACTGGTATGGTTTTTTATTGCACTCTGGACGCTGGTTGATCCCGGCTTTCATCAGCGGTGTTATGCTGCAAAAACTCCCCGCACCGCCCGGAATGGAATCCTTTTTTCTGTATTGTTCTGGATGGTATTTGATTTTCTGACTACCGCATGCGGCCTCTACGCCCGGGCCCTGATGCCGGATATTGAACCCGTTCTTTCTTTTCCGCTGTTATCTCACCGGATATTATCGCCCCTGCTGTCCGGCTTTTTTTTAACCGGTTTGCTGGCAACGGTGATGTCCACATTGGACAGCAACTTCCTGCTGTCCGCCATTACTCTGGGGCACGATATTTTCGCACGGTTTTCCCCCCATTCAATTTCCACTGTGCGGTTGACCCGGCTGGGCCTTTTAATCAGTGCAGTACTGTCTGTGCTGCTGGCGCTGGTTTTTCCTTCCGTCATTCAACTGTTGTATATTATCGGGACCCTGTTTATTCCCTCTATGCTGGTGCCGGTGCTGGGCAGCTATTTTACAGTTATCCGGTTAGGGAAAAGAACGACCGCAGTGCAGTTGCTGCTGCCTTTTTTTATTTCGCTTTTCTTTCTGATGCAGTCCCTGTTCAGAAGCCCTGACCCGGTAAATTTACAATTCTGGTTGGGTATTCAACCCATGTATACCGGCATGGCAGCTTCAGGAATCATTCTCCTGGCCGGAATAATTCAGCGGGAGAGGAAAAAATAGTGAGTAGTGTAAGTTTATAAAGAAGGGAAAAAAATATGTTTTGACAAATGATTCTATAAAACGAAAAAACTTTGATCTATGAAATTGATCAAATTGGGTGAATGGCAGTGTATAACAATTCCTTTAAAGGTTCAGAAAACAAAATTTATCCCAGCCCGGGCAGCGAATCAGCCGCATTCTGCCGGATGGAGCCGTCGGGCCGGTAAACTAAAACCCGGCTTGAAATTATTTTTTTTGCCAGAAGGTTGGCCGCTTCCATTGCTTCCTGTTCACTTAAGTGGCGGCTAATCACCTGCCAATCCTTAATGACATCCCACATACCATCCTGCGGGACTATCCTGAATACATTTCTTGCTGCCATTTTATTGCTCCTTTAAGTTCTTCAATTTTCCTGGTTTATGCATGTTAGTAGTAAAAGCTGAATTAATTATTCTGTTGAACATAATCCGCACTAAATATTATTATCGTAGTTCTCATCGAT
>JBAPTX010000252.1:0-9344 GCA_049282375.1 Calditrichia bacterium | reverse complement strand
GATAACCACAACATCGATAGCACCGCTGCGCACCAGCGTTTCAACAATTTCCAGCGCCTGTTCGCCGGTATCCGGCTGGGAAACCAGCAGGTTTACCGTATCCACGCCCAGCCTGCGGGCATATCCGGGATCCATTGCATGTTCCGCATCCACAAAGGCAGCCAGCCCTCCGGTTTTCTGTGCCTCAGCAATTATATGCAGCGCCAGAGTGGTTTTCCCGGAGGATTCCGGTCCGTATATTTCGATGATGCGGCCGCGGGGCACGCCGCCGATACCCAGCGCAAAATCCAGCGAAATAGCCCCGGTGGGAATAAAATCCACCGCAATCTTGGTGCGATCACCTAATTTCATGATGGACCCTTTTCCGAACTGGCGCTCGATTTGCGCCATTGCCAGCCCCAGCGCTTTCTGTTTTTCATCTGTCTGATTTGCCATTTGTGCCTCTCTTTTGCTTCTGTATATGGTTTATAGTTTGATAGTCTGAATTAAAATTTTCCTTTTTCCGCAGCCGGCCGCATTGATTCAGGAATATAACTCAAATGACCGCTGCACCCGGTAAACAGCACCGGAAGGCTTCAAATCCGAACGCATGACCTGTAACTGCTCCACCGGAAAGGAGACGGGGTCAAACGAGTCATTCCGGAAAACATTCAACATTTCCTCCAGACGGCCCGGGAACTTCACTCTTCCAAGCGTCAGGTGGGGAGAAAAAGAGCGGGTTTCTCTGGCAAACCCCCGATCGGCCAGTCTTTCCTCCAGTTGCTTCTGCAGATTCAATAACAGCGGCAGGTCCTTTCCGCCGATACCAATCCATAAAACCCGCGGCCGTTTAAAATGGGGAAAAGCGCCGGTGCCGGCGGCTGTCAGTTGGAAGGCCTGCGGATTTCCATTCACTGCTTCATCGGCAGCGGCAAAAACTTCTTCCAGTTGAGCTTCCGTCAATTCCCCCAGGAATTTTAAAGTGAGATGAATGGATTCCGGACGCATCCAGCGAACCCCCCGGGACAGCGGCCGCAGCCTGCCGGTCAGTTTTTCTATTTCTGACTGTAAAGCGGCTGATAAAGGAACAGCAATAAATGTGCGGATCTTTTCCAATGCCGGTCTTTTACTCCCCGATATTCAGTAAAACCCGCCGCAGCATTTCGAGACCTGCCTGGGCGGAACGCTGTTTATTGATCCGGCGGTCCTTCCCGAATAAAAATTTTTGTGTTTTCACGGATTTTTCTGAAGCAACCGCAATAAAAACCAGTCCTACTTCCTTTTGCGGAGTGGCGCCGCCGGGCCCGGCAATACCGGTGGTGGAAATACCAAAATCACTGCCGAATGCCTCCCGAACACCCGCAGCCATTTCGCGGGCGGTTTCCGGACTGACCGCACCAAAACGATTCAAGGTATCCTGCTGCACATTCAACTGCCGCACTTTTGCCTCATTGTTGTATGCCACAATTCCTCCCGTAAAATAGCGGGAACTCCCGGGAACCGCCGTAATCCAATCCTGCAGCAGACCGCCGCTGAGGCTCTCTGCAACTGCCAGGGTTTGTTCTTTCTTTTGCAGGATTCCGCCAATCACTTCGGCCAGTTCTCTTTCATCATAGGTATATATATATTCACCTATTTTAGAATCCAAAAGATTTTTGAAATTTTTCCATTTCTGCTCATAATCCCTGCCGGTTTTGGGCCGCATCACCCGGAGATCCACCCCGGTAAAGTGCGGTAAAAAAGCAATTTCATATTCCCTAAATTCATTCAACCTTGCCTCGAGCCGCTGATATATTTCCGACTCGGCAATACCGGTAGTCCGAATGGTTTCCACCTGCAGCGGCTCCACCTGCGGGAATTCTTCCAGAATCGCCGGAAGCCTTTCATCCACGATTGCACGCATTTCCCGGGGCACACCCGGCAGCAGTACCACCGTTTTATCCTGCCGCCGAATTACGATTCCAGGGGCGGTGCCCAACGGGTTATCCAGCAGGCCGGCGCCCTCCGGCACCAGGCTCTGCGAACGGTTGATGGGCGGCATATTCAAACCCCGGCTGCGAAACCGCTCTTCAACTTTGCGGGCGGTTTCTTCGTTATTTATCAGCGGCAGATCAAAAAAATCCGCCACTGTTTTTTTAGTAATATCATCATGGGTGGGGCCCAGCCCGCCGGTCAATAAAATAAGCCGGGATCGTGGAAATGCGGTTTTCAGCGCCTGACGGATATCGGCATCATCATCGGAAATGGTCTGAATCCAATGGGTGCGGATTCCCCGTCTGGACAGTGCCGCGGCAATATAGGTGGCATTGCTGTTTACCGTATTTCCGTTCAATAATTCATTCCCGATTGAAATAATTTCTGCTTTCATTTACACTCCTGCCCTCTTCGAATCCACCTGCTCTGCTGCAAACCGCCCGGGGCGACTTTTATGAAATAAAACTCTGATTCTTCCACTGCTTTCCGTATTTTGCATGCAGATAATATAGACAATTCACCTCTGAAATAAAAGGCTTCTCACAGGGGAACCCCCCTGCTTTTACTTTCTTTTCCCGCCCGGAAAGTCCGGGAATCGGCAATGGGTTTGTATTTGGTAAATAATCCTGCTAATTTAAGACATGCACAGTTGCAAAGGGGTTTCTTTCATACAAAAATGCTTTTAAAAGGCGCACAATATTTGTCTGGAAAAGTGATTCACTCATTTAAAATTTATGCTTTACTTCTATTGCTGCTGACTCTGCCTTTGGCGGGATCAGCCGCGGCGGCGCAGGATACACTCGAGTTTGTTTCTTCTGTTCTCCCGCCGGTACTGGCAGACGGCACCGAAATGAAGGAAGGGGAACGGTTTCATCTTTTACGGGGAAGTGTTCTCTATACCTGTAATTACTGGAGCGGCATTCAGCTTATCGATATTTCGGATGTGCACAACCCGCGGAAAATCAGTTTCATTCCGGTGGAAGGGGTGGTCCAGCACCTGGCTGTTGCCGGGAAGTTATTATTTGCCGCCAGTAAACAGAACGGCGTCGCCGTTTTTGATGTTTCAGTTCCCGCGGCGCCCCGGTATGTTACCCGTATTAAAACCGCAGGGGATGCGCTGTGGCTGGCGGTTCAGGGACATTTTCTGTATGTGGCAATGGGAATGGACGGGTTTATGGTAATTGATATTTCCGACATCAAATCCCCGCAAACAGTTGCCCTGAAAAAACCCGGCGACTGGGTCTGGAGTCTGATTCCCCACGACAGCCTGCTGTATGTACTGGCCAAACAAGGCGGGATTATCATTTATGATTCCGCCCGCCCCGCTGCTTTAAAAAAACTGAATCAGTTTAAAACCGGATATCAGGCATTGCATCTGCAAATTGAAGGCGACTACGCCTACGTGGCGGACGGCCCCGGCGGCCTGCTGGTTCTCGATATCACCTCGCCCGCCCTGCCGCGGGAACTGGCCCGGCTAAAGACACCCGGATTTGCACGGCACATTTATAAGCATGGGCATTATTTATACCTATCCTGCCGCAACAGCGGACTGCAAATTATCCGCATTAACCAGCCGGCCTTTCCTGTTCTGGAAAGGATATACCAATCCCAGAGTGAAAGTTACTGCGCCTCCAAAAAAGATGTATTTGTTTTACTGACCACCGATCGCCAGACGAAAATATTACGCCATAACAATGCACCGCAGCTCATTCTGCCGGCCGATACTTTGATAAAAGAAAATCAGTTGCTTTCCCTGCAGGTACGGGCACAGGACCCGGATGGGGATTCATTTTCCTTATCCGCCGCGAATCTCCCCCGCGGCGCGGCCTTTAATGCCCGAACGGGTTTATTCACCTGGCAGCCGGATTTTGAACAGGCCGGAGATTACCGGGATATCAGCTTTCAGGTAAAAGAACAAACCGGCAGCGGCCTTTCCGCGGTGAAATTCCTGAACATTGCCGTTATACCGGTAAACCGGCCCCCGGATCTGCCGGCGCTGACGCCCCTTCAGGTTTTGGAAAACTCAATATTAAAATATGAATTGCCGGCTGCAAACGATCCCGATGAGGAAAACAGTGCCGCGCTGCAGTACCGGGCGGAAAATCTGCCTGCCGGAGCGAAATTCGACCCCGGCTCCCGCCTCTTTATCTGGCAGCCGGATTATGATCAGTCCGGTCTCTACCCGGTTGATTTTGTGGTCTCGGATAGCGAAGGCGGGGTGGACAGAGAATCGTTCATCATTACAGTCGTACATGTGGATCGTCCGCCGGTACTGCAACCCGTAGCAGATTTATCGGTGGATGAAGGCCAAACGCTTTCGATAGTTCTGAATGGTTTTGAACCGGACCGGGAGGATAGTAACCGTATCACTTACCAGATGCCAGGGCTGGTGCCAGGCGCCGGTTTTGATCCTGAAACCCGGGAATTCCGCTGGCAGCCGGATTACACACAGGCAGGAAGTTATCGGCTTTCTGCCGTCCTGCAGGCGGGTGTGCTTGCCGACACCATCCATTTCAATATCACTGTTAACCCGGTCAACCTGCCCCCGGAAATAGCAGCACTGACGGATTTCACCATACCGGAGGACAGTTTACTGACCATTGTACTACGGGGTGGAGATCCCGATAAAGAGGATGCCGGAAAACTTGAGTTCAGTGCCGCAAACCTGCCGCCCGGTGCAACTTTTGAGGCAAGCCGCCGCCGGATGGATTGGCGGCCCGGATTTGAACAGGCCGGCCGTTATACCGATATTGTTTTTAAAGTGACAGATCCCCTGGGGCTTTTTGCCAGCGATTCTGTAAACATTACCGTTGTACAGGTAAACCGGCCGCCGGAACTGGAAAGCCTGCCCGTGCAGCAGGTTGAAGAGAATGCACCTTTAAGTTTCCGTTTGCGCGGCAGTGATCCGGACCGGGAAGACAGCAGCCGGCTGCGCTTTCTGGCGGAAGGCCTCCCCCACGGGGCCGCCCTGGATTCAATAAGCGGGCTATTTAGCTGGATACCGGATTTTGAGCAGGCGGGGGAACACCCTGTGACTTTCATAATCAGTGACGGAAAATTGAGCCGCAGGCGCAGCTCTGGCATCAGGGTGCAGAATGTTAACCGTCCGCCTGTTCTGCAGCCGGTTTCCCGCCAACAAGTGGATGAAGGGGAATTACTGGAAATCGCACTGCAGGCGGATGATCCCGATGCAGAGGATGCCGGAAAGCTGGTGCTGAAAATCGAAAATCTGCCCGACGGCGCAAAATTCGACCCGAAATCAAATACGATTCGCTGGGTGCCCGGTTTTGAGCAATCCGGATTTTATGATAAAATTGTGGCGGAGGTCAGCGACCCTGCCGGCCTGAAGGACTGGCAAACACTGTCCGTTTATGTGCATCAGGTAAACCGGAAACCTGTTTTTAAACACATGAGTGATATAACTGCGAAACCGGCGGAAAAGCTGGAGCTTACTTTGCAGGCGAATGATCCCGATGCAGAGGATCAGGGTAAACTGCAGTATTCGGCAGCAGAACTGCCGGCCGGAGCGACCCTTGATCCGGCTACCGGAAAGTTTTACTGGATTCCTGCGCCGGAACAAAACGGCACGTTTTCCCTGAACTTCATCGTAACCGATGGAAGCGGTGCCCGGGATGAGCTGCACATTACCCTGACCGTAACCGATACCATGGAACCGGCCGGAAGCGGGATTTTGAACTGAATGAAGTGGAGTTGTTATTTTAAACGCAGCACATATTTTGCACTTATCCACATGACGAACACTTCCACTGCAAATGCGGGAAAACCCAAGTAGCCCAGAACGGGCATTTCAAATATCTTCACATCCCCCAGAATCGGCACAGTGTAAATCCATTTGGCAGTGGCCCAGTAGTTCCAGAATTCCCACAAAAATCCGGCGATAATGCCGGTTAGGAAAAGCTGCAGCAGCCGCGAGAGATCTCCCCGTGACAGATCTCCCCACAGGGAAGGCTTGCCCCAATGATAATTCAGCGGATCCAGCAATAAAACCATCCCCACCCAGACAGGCGCCGCCAGATAAACAGCCACAGAAAGGGGCACAAAAAAGGGAATAATCATAAATATCAAACCGGTGATCCAGGAAACCGTCAGCATATAGGGACTGAGGCGCAGCGGTTTTATCTTTATGGATTCAAAAAGATGGTAGTTGACAGTTAATTCATAAATTTCAAAAATGGCCGGCCAGATGGTGGCAAAAGCCCAGAAATAGCCAAAATAGCGCAGAACTATATTTTCCGGCAGCCCGACATAATGCCAGTTTTGAATGAATAGATTATAAAATTCAAAGAAATACCAGAGGGCAACAGAAGCCGGGAGCATCCAGAGAAACTCCCGCCGTCGGGTCATAATAAGCGAGTTACCGGACAGGCGGTAATTCCAGGCATCAGTAAATAGAATAAGACCTGTCCAGCAGCATGCTGTCATAAATATTTCAAAGAACCACCAGTGGAAAATCAGGCCGATTTCGGAGATGATAATTAAAACAATTCCGGCGATGCCATACACCGGAAATCTCCCGGGAGAAGCGGCAGCGACACTGTGATTTGCCATCTAATTTCCTTTTAACTTAAATAAATATGATTACAGAGTTATTCTAAACTTCCCGCTGGGCGGAATGATTGATTAACGGCTTTCTAAATCTGCAGCCGGGGTATGTAAAAAATTCTAATCCCGCAGTTTCCATTCATCTGCCAGCTTGTCCGGCACTTCCACCTCCATCCGCAGCATGGCGGTGGATAGTGTTTTCCCCTGGGCATCGTGCCGCAGCGTTTCTGTGCCGCCGCCGCCCAGCGACTGGTGCAGCAGAAAATTCAGGGCATGTAGGTTGGGAAGTTCGAACCGCTCCACTTCCCCTTCGCAGATTCCTCTAAAATGATCTTTTACGCGGCCGGGCGTGAGAACCTTTTTTAAAAATTCATAAAATTGCGGGCGGTAAGCAATAACACCCACATTTGCCGTATCGCCCTTATCCCCGGAGCGGGCATGGGCCAGTTCCAATAATTTAACTTTCATTCCTTTATCCTTATGCTATTGGAGAGAAGTTTCAGTTTTCCCCGACGTCCACTTTGGGATGCACGGCGGTTTTGGGAATCAATGCCGGCCAGAATGCCACCACTTCACTGGGACGCGGCCGCCCGCCGGCAAAGCCGGTAACCGTGGGCGGTCCGTTCAGCACCAGCGGAATGATTTCACGGCTGAAGGATTCTACATCTTCCAGGTTATGGCCGCGCACCCCGATCTGCAATACAACCTCATTGGGATCGGCAACGGGATGGGACAACGGCCCGTGGCAGGCATTCAGTCCCAGAAATTCGGTATGAATCTCTTCAAACTGCAGTTCGAGATAGTCAATGCGGCTGCGAATGATTTCATCCGCTTTACGGGCCTTCGCCAGGGCATCCGGCCAGGCGTAGGTCAAGCTGCCAATGCAGGTCCAGCCATTTGCATGAGAAATGGAAACCTTATAAAACTCTGTTTCCGGCCTGCCTTTTATTCCGCTGACTTTAACCCGGTTTGCGCCGTCATCCGCCAGTTGAATTGTTGTAAAATCGGCCACAACATCCGGGGTGATATAATTTTCAGGATCGCCCAGTTCATAAAGAAGCTGCTCCTTTACCGAGCGCTGGTCCACCAGGCCGCCGGTCTTTTCGTGTTTGGTCACCACAAAATCACCTGAGGGATAGGCTTCAATAATGGGGAACCCGATGCGAGCCATATCGGGTACTTCCTTCCAGCCTGCCAGGAAATTACCGCCGCTGACCTGGGCGCCGCATTCTATTATATGTCCGGCAATAATCCCGGAGGCCAGTTGGTTGTACTGGTCCTGTTTCCAGCCGAACTCGTGAATCATGGGAGCCAGAGTCAGCCCGGTATCAGTTACGCGGCCGGTAATGATAATTTGCGCACCCTCCTGCAGAGCCTTTACCACCGGTATGGCGCCAAAATAAACATTTGCGCTGTAAACCTTTTCACGTACTGTCTGAAGGGACTCGCCGCTTTCCATGTGGTTTAATTCAATTCCCTCCGCCAGAAAACCATCGAGCCGATCAACAATATCATCCCCGTAAACCACCCCGACCTTCAGCCCCTTTATTCCCAATTGACCGGCAATTTCAAAAATGGCTTCCCGGCAGGCAAAAGGGTTCACCCCGCCGGCATTTGTAATAATTCTGATATCTTTTTCAACCACTTCCGGCAAAATCTTTTTCAGTAATGGAATAATGTCCCTGGCATACCCCTGCTTATCATTCCGCATTCTTTGTTTCTGCAAAATAGACATCGTCACTTCAGCCAGATAGTCCATGACCAGATAATCAATGGGTCCCAGGCGAACCTGATCCACCGGCGCATCTAGCCGGTCACCCCAATATCCCTGTCCGGAAGCAATGCGAATCATTTCTTTCATAAGGCTCCTAAAGTTAAAAAAAATAAGAATTAAGAATTAAAAGATAACAATGGTTTCCTCCGGAAATCCCCGGTGAAGCAAACAAGGGCAATTCAATTTAACCTTTTTATGCTGATTTTTCCCGGCTAAATTTCAGGCGCCGGGTTCATTTGCCAACCGGTAAATCAATATGGTGCTTATTAAGTTAAACATTTTTTTTCGGCAGGCAAATGCGATTCCCAATCAATAATAACTATGTGCCAAAAACAGGAGAGGAAATCCAGTTCCATTTTATGTTGAAGTGAAAGTTGATTTAAACCATTTGAAAGGCAGGATGAATTGCAATTGAAAGCACATTTTCTATTCTTCTTCAGAAACTATATTCGCAGCCATCGCTACATCCGCGAGCTTATTTTTATCACTCTGTTCAATATTATTTTCTCGGGATTTCTTTACGGGACAGAAACTGATGAAGGCATCTGGCTGGTATTCGGCGTTTTTACTCTGCTGCTGAACATGATAACGGCACCCTCTGTTTTTTTTCTGGAAAAGAGTACGGCAAGGCTTTTTCCATTGATCCGGCCCAAAGGCCGCCGCAATTTTTTAATTGCAAAAATTCTGTTAATTTTCTGCATTGATTTTTTCTGGATTGCCCTTTTCACCCTGTTGTACGGCATTCGTTTTTTAGAAGCCGGTTATTTCCTGCTGCTGCCTCTCCGCTGGCTGCTGCTGGGAATTATGCAATGCCTCTCCATCCTTATCTTATCATTAAGCTTTACTTACAGAGCCCACTTTGCATGGGTGATTCTGATTTTGTTTGTTTTCGGCAGCATCCTGAACAAAGCAGCTCTTTTCCCCATAGAAGCCGCTTCTCAGATTTACCACCTGCTCAGCTTTCTGCTTCCGCCCTTTTTTGAATTGATTTACAGTACGGTAACACTGGAAATCTCTGCATGGCGCCTGCTTTTTATCCTGGCTGCACTGGTAC
>JBAPTX010000251.1:0-9109 GCA_049282375.1 Calditrichia bacterium | reverse complement strand
GAGCACCGTTGATGCCGATAGGGTCAGGCCCGTAAATGCCGTCTTTCAGGTCAAATTGAGCAATGGGTTTCCAGTATTTGGGTTCCCCTTTGGAATCGGTAATTAGCTTAATATCCTGAAATTCCGGTTCAGTGCTGCGATAGATGAGGTAACCTTCAAAATCTTTTCTTGGATTACCCAGGGAATCCTGCAGAAAGGGATCGCGGGATTCTTCAGCTATATCATCCCAGTGCAGATACACTTTGCCATCTCCCGCAACTGCGGTCAGACTTGCTTTAAGCGGGGGTTTGGCAAAATTGTAATTGGCGTTATAGATTTCCTGCACGGTAATTTTATTGAATATCAGATCTTCCAGATTGCTGCCGAACAGAAGGGCCATGGAAAAACGTTCCCGCTGGTTTTTCTTAAGCTCAAAAGGCCCGGAACCGAAAAGCATATGAATATTGGCATTCTGCAGGGTGGTATCGAAATTATGGTAGGTCATCCGGTTATAAAGACCTTCATCGTGCTTGGGCCAGCCGTTACCGCCGCCGCCGTCCACCAGCAGATAAATGGACATGCTGTTCAAACCGATCTGGTCGGATTCATCAATATCAGTGCGGTCAAAATCCGGTTCACCCGGTGTCGGAAGCCCGTCGCCTTCGCCTTCATCCGGGCCATTATACTGCCGGTCGAAGGGGCCGACGCCGTCTCTGCCCAGATCATCGTTAAGAGGTTCATTCTCCGGGTTCCAAACGCCGTTCCCGTTCAAATCAGTAAACGTATTCCAGTCGCCGTCATTATCAATGCCGTCATCCCGGCGCTCGTCCACCATTCCGTCATCATCATCATCAATTCCGTTGTAGGGATTGCCGGGGCTTTCCAGGTAGGCATAACCCATGTACCCCACCGGACTCCACTGCCCGGGAGTACCGATATTATTTCCATCATAAGCATAGGCAAGGTCCAGTTGTAAATCATAAGAGGCGTTGTCATCACCGGAATCATCGGTGCCGCCGATCCCCACATCAGTCAGAAATCCAAATACAGCTTCGGTGTAAGTCGTGTCGGAGATATTCACAATATCATAATGCCAGAAAATATTATCCTCTGCAAGAACATGAGACCACTGAAATCCGCGGGTTTCCACGCGCAGGCCCAGCCCGCCACGGTTAGAATCCGCTTCTATGGGATAATAATTATAGGGGGGCCGCGCCCATTCACCGTCTTTAGAATCATCCATTACAAAGAAGGTTTCCAGGTCCGCATTGGTTACACCACGGCCGAAATAGCCGTACCAGTAGGTATAATTATCCACAAACCCGTCCCCGTCATCATCCTTTCCGGTCTCGCCGGCCAGTTCGGCGGTATTTTGCCAGAGGCTTGCCGGCACATTCAGAAACTGAAAAATCGCATCCGGCCAGAGTTGGGGCCAGGTCCGCGGATCGTTGCTGATGGCCGGTTTTTCCGAATTGGGATTCATGTAGCCGGGCACCGGCTCCCACCCCCATGGTTCGCCGGTAATCGGGTCTTTATCCACATGTTCGCGGTAAGCGGTTTCAATGGGAGTAATGGTCAGGGTGTCGCCGGAGGGACCCAGTAATTTTATTTTGGCGCCCACCAGCATACAGACGCCGTCCAGATAGGAATGACCGGTTCCTTTGGGCCATTCGCCGGAAGGCTGATCCGGCCACTTGGCCACTTCTGCCTGATTAAAATAGAGCGTCCGCACCAGGTTGCCGTCCATGATGCCCTTTTTCTTGTAAAGGCCATTCCCGTAAGGTTCATCCCGGTAGGATTGAATGACATGGGGCGGCTCCTGGGCAAATAATGCACCCAGGCCCAGCAGTGTAAATGTCAGAAGTGCGATAAAAAAACTGTATTTCATTCAAAAACCTCCAAAATCTTCTTTAGAATCCCACGCTTAAACCAATGCGAATCTGGCGCGGAGCTGAATAAAAGCCGGGATTATTTACATATTCCTGTATGGTATTCAATCCCTGTATTTCGCCGGCATATTTGGTGTTAAGGTCCCGGCTGGCTCTGCCGGTGGAGCCGTAAACCGCGAGCTCGTTCTTGCGGTCGAAAAGATTATAAACCAGCATAAAGGCAGTCATGTGCATGCCGGCAAACTGAAACCGCTTTTCCCCCTTTAAGTCGAAAGAGTAGAAGACCGGTTTACTGCGGTTGTTCACAAAACTCACATTAAAATAAGTGAAAGTGGGATCGGCCGTATAAGGGGTTCCGGAGCCCACCCGTCCAATAAGACCGAGATTCCAGTTGCCGGCGGTCCCCACATTAAAAGAAAAGTTCAGGGTGGATCGCTGATCCCAATCCAGCGGCAGCAGTTTTTTCTCGGGCTCCCGGGGCGGGTCCGCCTGATTATCCTGAAAAACGGACCGGGGATCCGAAGCATTGCCTTCGGCAATCTGGTAGGTGTAATCCAGCGTGGCACCCCAGTGGTCGGTAAACCGCTTTTCCAGGCTGAGGATAATACCCCGCACATTGCCGTAATCCCGGTTGATATAGCGGCCGTAAGTATTTTTATCAAAGGTTTCAATAATTTCGGTATCAATCAGGTTGCGGATATCACGGTAATAAGCGGTAAAATCCAGCACCAGATTGGACTGCAGCACCTGCTGCAAACCAAACTCATAGGAAGTGGTGCGCTGGGCATCCAGATTCGGATTCCCGGTAATGGTATTTAATCCGGTTTTATCGATCAAAAACTTAACATTGCCGTCAGGGGCATAAGTAATATTCTGGTAAAGATATTCAAAATTGGGAATTTGAAAAAAGTGGCCATAAGAAACATGAAGCACGCCTTTTGTTGAGATGGGGAATGCCACGCCCAGGCGCGGGCTTACCTGCAGTTTGGGATCCACTTTTTTATTGCCGGATGGAAAAAGCGGATTAAACTCCGGATTTTTGGGATACACCAGCATACTGGTGCGGGGATCAAAATAATCAAAGCGAACCCCCAGATTTATAATCAGATCTTCGTACTCCATCTTATCCTGCATGTAAGCGGCAATTTCAATTGGCTCAATTTCATACTTATCCTGCCCGGGTGTAAACTCGGCGGGATAGGTAATGATATCTTCCCCGGTAACCGGATCGACATCTGTGGAAAAAGAAGTCCAGAAATTCCTGATATTATGCCGCTTGAATTCGGCCCCCAGCCCTAGCTTATGCTGATTGGAGACCTGCATGGCAAAATCCCACTTCAATAGGTCGGTAATGGTCGTTCGGTCATAACGGGAGTTTTCATTTCCGCCGGAACGGAATGTATAGCCCGAACTCGGCTGACCCTGTTCGGGAATGACATAGCGGGGGTCCAGCGGATCCTCAAAAACATAGCCGTCATACTGGCTGTAGGTGCGGGCCGCCTTTAAAGTCTGGTAAGCGCTGGAAGATAACGTATGGTTCAGCACAATATTATGATTTATGCTGGTTTTATAATGCGTCTGTATGCCGTCCGGCGTCCAGCGGAAAAAATGATTGTAATAGTGATTGGTGTTATCCTCCCACATGGCCGCATAACTGATTTTCAGGGATGAAGTCAGATAATAGCTCAACTTGCCGTGGAAAGATAACCGCTCATCATCATTCATGGGCACCCAGGTGCTGTCACCTCCGGGCAGATAGGGATTATCATCGCTGATCAGATAAATCCGCTGGCCGTAAAGATGGCCTTCATCTTTAAAATAGCGTCCGGTTGCAAAGAACTTGATTTTATTCAGGAAGGGCACCGGCCCGCTGATGGTTCCCTGCAAATTCTGCGAATAGCCACCCTCGGTTAGTCCCAGGTTCGGGAACAGCTCATCATGACTGGTTACATAATTCCCCACATAGCCGGAAAAATCGGTCTGCAGGTGAGAAGCGCCGTCTTTGGTGACAATATTTACCACACCGGACATGGCCTGTCCGTATTCCGCATTAAAAGTACCGCTGATCACTTCCAGTTGCTGGATGGAGGAATTCTCAACTTCCAGCCCAATACTGTTATTGAAAGGATCGTTCACCGGTATGCCGTCCACCAGATAAGCCACTTCTCCCGAGCGGCCGCCGCGGAAGTGGCCGGCCACTACGCCGGCCTGCAGATTAATAACATCATTGAACGTTTCCACCGGCATGGCTGCAATCTCCTCGGATGAAACCGCCACGGAACTGCTGGTAATGTCTTTCTGGATCAGCGGACGCTCCGCCACTACTGTAATTTCTTCACCGATATCCAGCGCTTCACTGTTCAGTTTGAAATCCAGCCGGGTGGTCAGGTCCACATTCACATCCACATTCGAGACACGCATTTCCTGGTAGCTGAGCATCTGTGCAATAACGGTATATTTCCCGGGGGGAATGTTCAGAATATAATAGAAGCCGTCCATGTCAGTAGAGGAACCAAACGGAAAGCCGTCAACATAAACATTCGCTCCGGGAAGCGGCTCGCCGCTTCGGGCGTCTGTTACCCGGCCGGCAATTTTACCGGTGGTGCCGGCGATCGCACCTGCCGCCATCAGGATTATTAATATTAAAATAATAAAAACAGAGAGTTTCAAGGTTGTATCCTTCACCTTCAATTTGGGTTACCTCCGCATAAATTCTTCCGTAAAACCACATCTCTCCGGGGGTACCCCCGGATGCCGCCCGATTAAAATAAAATCAGGGGAGCCCGCAAATACGGACTCCCCCGCAATAATTATTTCATCAGGATCATTTTCTTGTTCTGCTGATAGTTTCCGGCAGTCAGGCGGTAAAAATAAATGCCCGAGGGCAGATCCAGTCCGCTGAACTGAACATGGTACACTCCGGCAGCCTGGCGGCCATTTACAATTGTTTTAACCTTTTGTCCCAAAGTATTGAAAACATCCAGTTGAACCGCACCGGCTTTTTCCAAAGTGTAGCTGATCGTCGTCATCGGATTGAACGGGTTGGGATAATTCTGCTCCAGGTTGTAAGTGTAAATTTGCTGCAGGGGGTTATCGCCAATACCCACCGGTGTGGCACGCTGTCCCAGCCAGGTGAATACCCAGTATTCCGGGGACTGGTAGGATGTATCATCATTATAGGGAGAATGGGTCAGGATGCCTTGACGTACACCCCCGCCATCGGCATCATTGATGGAAAAATCAATAGGAAGCCGGTAACCTTCCACCGGGGTAAAAAGATCGTCATTGCCTGCTGCCGCCAGATCTGCAAGTGCAATTTTGGCTTCGACAATATACCCTGCCGGGAATTTCGGAACCCAGGCGTAATTTGGTGCGGAAGAGGACATCAGCACATAGCTGCCAATATTATCAATAATCAACTGGCCACTGTTAAAGCGGAAATGATAATCGGGTTCTTCGCCCCGTTCCAGGGAATTGTGGGGCAGCCCGCGCCAGTCGTACAAACCCAAATACATATCAGGAGAATCTTTTTCCCAGCTATCTGCAGCAGTAGTATCAATGACATCATCAGTGACATCAAATGCGACATACAGATAATCATTATCCATTGCAACATACGCCAGAACAGAGAGGTCATTGTCCCCGTTTATGGTGGTATTCGTAACAATATGCGCGCCTTCAGAAGGGAAAATCCGGATGGGCGCAATGCCGCTCCATTCAGTTAATACACCGTCCGCATTAAAATTGGAAGGCGGATTCATGGAAACGGTTACGATCCCTTTGGCTGTATTTGTGACAGGGCCGGAAGTAACGGCGGGATCAGAGACGTTCCCTGCAGCATCCATTGCCGTAACAGCATAATAATAGGTGACGGTTGAGTCGCTAACCGGGCTTACCAGAGAGTGCTCGAATACAGATGGCGGCGTTTCGTCCACCGTCCCGGCATATTCCACACCCGGTGCATTCACATCTGTAATGGGATTCTTGCTGTAATAGATGGTATAACTGGCGCCCGGTTCCGGATCCAGCCAGGTGATGAGATTTGAGTAAGTGCCGGCAGTTACAGCGACCGGTGAGGGCGGATTGGGAGGAATTACATCGAAAACCGGATTACCGGTCCACCAGTCATCCATATAAACCACATTTCCGGCCACCGCACTTGCTTCCGCCATCATTTGTACAGCAACGACTGAAGATGAATCAAAGTTGCTGGTGCCATCCTGATAGGTGAAATCGCGCAGGGCAAGAACATAATCGTGCCACTGATCGTCATCTATCGGGGTAAAGACTTTTCCGACCTTGCCATCGGCGCCGGATTCCAACTGAACACGAAGATCGCCGGTGCCGGGCTGTGCTTTCAGTTTAAAATGGATGGAATCTCCGGAACGCCAGGAACCCAGCATATTCTGCGCAGGCGAAATATTTAAGCCGAATCCGCTCCAGCCGGAACCCCATTCATCACCCTGAACCCATTTAATGGCATTGGTTCCCGGTGTGGCACCGGCCCCTGTTTCCACCATCATTGAGGATTGACCCCAGGTAAATGCACTCAAATAAGAGGGGAAAACCATACCATTGAAAATAATAAAGGGAACTGCACGTGTACCGTAACGGGTGAAGTTGTCAAAAGAGATGAATACCGAATCCGCGGGCAAAAATGCGGCCGGATCATACCCGCTTACGACTGCAGACAGATTGTATCCTACAATTTTATCACGATCCAGCACACTGTTGTTATAAGTGCCGCCGCCCCAACTTGTCGGGAAAAGAACGAATCCCGAATCGCCGGGAACAACCGTGCCATTGGTGGGAATTTCGTAAAACGGGATTTTCAGCTCTACCCAGTCCGTCTGATTATCCAGGATTACACCGTTTTCATAGATGTATTCCTCAATGTCATCCGTGGGATTGGGCCGGTCTGCAATATGAAGACGGAATACCATATATTCCGGATGGGTTGGCGGGTTATGCACTTTAAGCCAGATACTGAGAGAATCACTGACGGACCAGTCCATCGTCTCCGTGCTGTCTGTCCGATAGATCAGGTTGGCAAAACTGCCCCATTCATGAAATGAACCGATCACGTAATCCACCTTCATGGCACCGGTTCCTTCCACATAATCCACATGATCATCCATCAGACGAATGGTGCTGGGTGCTCCCTCCACATTAACATCGTATAGAGAATCCTGCACGGAATTGTCGAAATCATCAATCACGTAGCTCTGCGCACCGAGAGATGCACAAAAGGCTAAAAGCGCGATCACAATTAGTAAACTCGACCTTTTCATAATACCTCCATAAATTATTGGTTGTGTAATTGTAATGATTTGTTTAAACAATGAATCCTTTTCAAATACGGGTTCAGCACTGTACATTCTTACCGGCTCCTGAATTTTTTAATAAAACAGCTCCCGAACCACAATGCGCGGGGGATCCTTCCGGATTATTTTGTCCGGTGTTTTCAGGTGCTGCAGGAAAAGAGCGGAATCAACCGAAACCGGATAAACCGTTTTAAGACTGTCGGATAACTGTATTTTCAAATCCCTGAATTTAAGCTCCAGCAGAATGTCCCTGGCCTCCTGCGGGGAGAGCGGGTTTGCCGCTTTTTGCAACAAAGACTCATAACCCCGGCTGCTTTTGAAACGGGAAACTTCCGCTTCACTTGCCTGCAGTGTCTTCTTCTGTTTTTCCAGCCAGGCATAGGCAAGCATCGCATCCTGGCTTGCGGCGGTTTCGCGAAGCACGGTCGGGTTATCCTGCAGCCGCATTTTTTCTGCTTCCCTCACCAAATATTCATTCCGCACGATTACCCCGACCGCATCTTTTAACTGTTTTGCCGTTTTCACTTTTGGGCGCAGTTCCGCCGGCATGCGGGACAACCGGGCAAGAAAATCAGCGACAGTCATTTCACCCTCCCGGTGGCGGATAAGGACTTCGCCGGAAATATCGGACAGCTTCAACTTTACCTGCCGGATTTCCTCATTATTGATATAAACCGGTGAAGGATCCGTAGAGAATTTGTTCTGCACCACGCGGGAAAACTGCCCGGCCAGGGCATAAAACACGGGCGGATTCAGATCCAGGTTCTTGCTCAACATTAATTCTTTTATATAGCGGTTGGCAATTTGGCCGGCTTTGCGGTCCCATATTATTTTATGGACCTTGTTCTTCTTTTCCGCAAAATCATTGTCCGACATGAACTTATCCGTTTCACCATAAGCCAGTTGAATGACCATAAATCCGTTTTTCACCGGCAGCGGGCCTGCGCTCTCACCCAGCTTCAGCGCAAATGCAGCCTCTTCAATCTGCGGTTCCATATCACCGAACGTGAAAAGAGGGGTGGCTCCTTTACGTTCCTGAATGTCATTTTCCAGTTGCAGGTCTTTAAAAGGAGTGAATTGCAGGCGTGAAAAATAGGCCAGTGCCCGGACGGAATCCGGTGTAAATATATAATTCAGGCGAATCCGCTTCTTCAGGTTACGGTAACCCTGCTGATACTCTTCTTTACTGATCTCTACCCTCTTTGCCACTTTCTGCCGGTATAGTTCTTTGATCATTTCCTTTTCATGAATGAATTCAAGCCGCTGCGCTAAAAGAGAATCTTGATCCAAGCCCGCTGACCTGGCGGCCAAAGCAAACAATTTTTGATCAGTCAGATAATTAAGCTGATTTAAATAAGCCTGGCGGTAGGTGAGGCCTTTCCCCCATTTGGGATTCAGCTCAAAGCTGCGTCTAAGTTGCACCCACTCAATGGGATGGTTACTTACCCGGGCAATTATTTCTTCGGCAGGTAATTCATTTTTTGAACAGCCCCAGATCCCGAGAGAAAGGAGCGCAATAACACCGGAAATCCGAAATAACATAGTTACACAATTGTATTTAATCATAAAAAATCTTCAGCTATTTTTAATATTAATCAAACTTAAAAAAAGTAGCTCCACAATCCAACTACTACTAAAAAGAGCAGGATTGAAAAAACAATATTCAGGCGGTTCCACCAGCGGTAGCGGAACTGCGGCGGGAAATCCCGCCAGACGGCAGGCAGATTTACCGCAGCCGAATCCAATTGAAGAATACCCGCCGGAAAGAGACTGAATGAGACCAGTACCAGTGAAGAAAACGCAAAGAGAATGACGGCAAAATGCAGAAAATTTATGGTGGCAAACTGTACCAAAAGGGAATTATTAATCCACCCGCCGCGGTAACCCAACTCGATACCCAGACGCAGAACCCCCAGC
>JBAPTX010000250.1:0-7472 GCA_049282375.1 Calditrichia bacterium | reverse complement strand
TTATTCTCTGACGGGGGATGTTGAATTACTACCGCTGCTTTTTTTCTCCATCGTATTCGCGGTGGGCTGAATCGGGTGAAAAGGCAGGGATGCAGATTGACCAGTATTCAGCAGTTTCATTAAAGGGATTACTGTATTGAACCCGTACCCCTTTGCGAACCAGCAGACTTTCGCCGCCGGAAATTTCAAGGATTTTTCCATCCACATCCGCCCGCAAACTGCCGGCGCCCATCAGGATAATTTCATCAAATTCAGGAGTCTGGAAGGGTTCCTCCCAGCCGGCGGGAGCAGACATGCGGGCAATGCTGTAATCGCTGCTTTTGGTGCTCTGCAGCCCGAAATGCTCCTCAATAACTTTATTATTTTGGGCGGGAATCCGCACAGGATCAGTTTGTAAATAATATTTCTGCATGGCCCCTCTTTTCTTCCTTTAAATAAAACAATACCATTATACAGGAAAACCTGATTAAATTTCCATAGCTGATCCTTTAAAAGAACCGGGGGGAATTAAACTTTATTTTGTATAAATTGTATTGATAAATAATTATGTACAAAGCAAAAAAATCCATAGACTAACCTGCGGGCGGAATATAAACATAATATCCCGGTTTTCTTATTTTTATTTGGCCATTAAAATCTTATTCTCTTTTTGCAACCGGGAATTTCTATTCACAGGAATATTGCTAAACAATTTTTAATATATTGAATACTACAGATCAACCTACGGAAAAATATCAATTTGCAATCGCGCTGGACTGGGAATACGACTGGGATTTTATCCGGCTGCTGGAACAGGAAGCCCGCGGGAAAAATATATCAACTTACATCATCTGGCCGGAAAACCTGCCGGAAACTCTGCAGGACTTAAAAAACAACAAACTTCATTTTGATTATCTGCTGGACCGCACGTCTTATGACTTTCCCGAAAATGCCGATCTCCAGATTCTTGTTCTGGAAAAAAAAGGACGTATTTTTGAGCCGCTGGACAGTCTGATCTGGGCCTCGGACAAGGCGACCATGCATCTGGAATTTATTGCCAATGGGCTGCACACGCCTTATACCATCATTCTCCCACCTTTTAATTCTATGGAAGAACTGCGAATTTCAGTAGCGGATCTGGCTCATCTGGGACGGGCTTTTATCATAAAACCTGCCAATACCACCGGCGGCGGCATCGGTGTGGTTCAGGGTGCGGAAACCTTACAGGACATTCTGGAAGCACGCCGTTTTTACCGTGAAGATAAATACCTTCTGCAGGAGAAGATCATCCCAATGGAAGCGGACCGGCGGCGGTTCTGGTTCCGCGGTTTTTATTCCTGCGGGCTGGTGCAGTGCGCCTGGTGGAACGATCTGACACATCTTTATCAGGAGCTGCAGGACTGGGAAATTGAAAGATACGAACTGCAGCCGATATTCTCGATTGTCACTCAGATTGCCCGCATCAGCAAACTCCGATTCTTTTCAACTGAAATCGCGGTGGTGGGCCCGGGAGAGTTCATCATTGTGGATTATGTTAATGAGGCCTGTGATATGCGCATGAAATCCCGACATACAGACGGTGTCCCGGATGAAATTGTTCGGAACAGTGCGCGGAAAATAGTTGAATTTGTTGAGGAACAATTGAAACAGCAGGATCACTCAGACAAATGAGTGCGAAAGAAAAAAATATAAAAGCGGTTATCCGAACCCATAAGTCAGGCCTGATCGATTCCGCATTCACTACCCTGGTATCATACGGCTGGAAATCCGGCCCTAATTTAAGCGAAAAAAGCTGCAGAACCATTTTTTCGGAAATTATCGATCACCTTATGCAGGATCTGAAAAACAGCGGCGCCTCCGGCAGCAGCTCCCATCTTTCCCGCTATTATGTTCAAAAGTTTCAAAAAGAAAGCGGAGTCCGCCGGGATTTTCATACTCAATTGCTTTTGCTGGGGGTTTCCCGCGTGGTTCTGAATCATTTTTTATTTCAGGCCGCTCTCCCGTTTTCCATGGATTTTCAAAAGCAGTTCAGAGAAATTCAAAATATATTCGATCATACTTTAATTGCCCTCAGCCAGTGGTGGGGAGAACTTTATCAGGATTTGAGCAAAAGAGACAAGTCGCTCATCAATGAGCTGAGTCTGGTTAAAAACGGAATTCAGCAGCAACTGGACTTGATTTATCAAATATTTAAAGAGTCGCCGGTAGGGGTGGCCGGCTGCGATTTGAACTTAAATGTTCTGCTCTGGAACCGAATGGCTTCCCGCCTGACCGGTTTCCAGCAAAACCATATCATTAAAAACAGTTTCATGTCCGTTTTCACCCCCCGCTCGCAGGAAAAGCTGTCCCGAAAAATTCAGGACAATTCCCGCGGAAGTGCACGGCTTCAGCTCACTATTCAGAACAAGCACGGGTATTCATTCCCCTGTGTGGTCTCCATTCAAAGAATGAGCTATGCCCAACCGAAAGGGATCGCATATATTATCAGCTTTCTGGACTTGCGGGATGAAAAGAATATTCAATTTCAGACACAGCAGATCAGCCAGTTAAAAGCACTGGGGCGGCTCTCCGGCGCAATCATGCACGATATCCGCAATCCTGTAAATTCACTGGGTTTAAATGTGGAGGCACTGCAGCAGGTTTTGGAACAGATGGAAGAAATGTCCCCGGATGTCGGAGAACTGTTGCAGGGGATACTGCACGGGGTGGACCGTTTAAAACTGATACTGGATCAATATCTGGGGTATTCCCGCCTTACGGAAATGAATCCCGAGCTGCTGAATATTTCGGAAAAAACAGAGGATTTACTTCGCGAAAGATCCGCAGAAATATCATCACGAAAGATCCGGCTGGTTTTTAAACCTGCCAAAAGCCCGGTTCTGATAAACGGAGACTGGATTCAGTTAAAGCGTATGTTTTTAAATCTATTTGAAAACTCTGTTCAGGCCGTTCCGGAAAATGGAAAAATTGAGATAAAGATTCATCAAAAAAATAAGCGCGCTCTGTTAACAATCCGGGATAACGGACCGGGAATCAGTCCGGAGCAGAGAAGTAAAATTTATGAACCGTTTTTCAGCACAAAAGTATCCGGAACGGGGCTGGGTTTGTATATCGTGCGAGAAATTGTGCGGGGACATAATGGAAGGGTTTACTGCGCCAGCAGTCCCGGCAGGGGAACCCAGTTCACCATCAGTTTCCCTGCCGCGAGTGAAGCCCGCGGCAGCGGCCTTCAGTTATAAAAACCAGAGTTAAAAGTGGAAAAATTCAAAATACTTGTAGTGGATGATGAAACGGATACTCTTAACGCACTGCGTCTGGGGTTGAGAAATCAGGATTTTGAAATCCGGACCGCGGAAAGCCAGAAGGAAGCCGTCGGTCAACTGAAAGCCACACCGCCGCCGGACATTGTGGTAACCGACCTGAAATTGCGGGACGGCAGCGGGCTAGACATTCTGAAGCTGATCCAAAAAAATTATCCCGAGATTTCCGTCATCATCATCACTGCCCATGGCACAGTTGATACCGCCATCCAGGCCATCCGGGAGGGAGCGGTAGATTACCTGCAAAAACCGTTTCGTATGGCAGAACTGAAGCGGCTGATACAGCACCTGATCGAAACTATTTCGCTGCGGCGGGAGAATGAAAGGCTGCGACAGATGCTGAAAAGCAGCCGGAACAGTCCGCCTCTTATCGGGATAACTCCCGGATTTAAAAAAATAATTGAATTTATCAAGCAGATTGCCCCCTCCCGCAGCACCGTGCTGATCAGCGGGGAAACCGGAACCGGCAAGGAAGTTGCCGCAGAAAACATTCATTACTACAGTCCCCGTGCGGAAAAAGCATTCATCAACATTAATTGCGGGGCAATCCCGGAAAACCTGCTGGAAGCGGAGCTCTTCGGCTACGAGCGCGGCGCCTTTACCGGGGCCGTTAAACAAAAGAAGGGTAAAGTGGAACTGGCAAATGGCGGCACCCTTTTTCTGGACGAAATCGGAGAGTTGAAGCCCAATGAACAGGTCAAGCTGCTGCGGATGCTGCAGAATGGCGAATTCGAGCGGTTGGGCGGCACTGAAACTCTGCAGGTGGATGTGCGGGTAATAGCGGCTACCAATGTAAACCTGGAAGAAAAAGTTGCCGACGGCAGTTTCCGGGAAGATTTATATTACCGTCTTAATGTCATTAAAATTGATATGCCTCCGCTGCGCGACCGGCTGGAAGACCTGCCATATCTGGTGCAGTTTTTTATTGAAAAATACAACCGGGTCAATAAGAAAAAAATTCAGGGTGTGGACCCGGAAGTTCTGAATCTGATGTGGCGCTACCGCTGGCGCGGAAATATAAGGGAACTGGAAAATATGGTGGAACGCGCCGTGGTTCTCTGCCAGGAAATTGTGCTGAAAAGCCATCATTTTCCGCTGCTCTCCGAGTATCTGGCCGATCCCTTAAAAACCATAACCATTGAGGCAGGTACATCCTTTAAAGAAGTGGAACGGGCGGTTATTCAGCAAAACCTGCTTTATTACGGGAATGATAAAACCAAAACGGCCAAAGCAC
Organism: Calditrichia bacterium; assembly: GCA_049282375.1. Taxonomy (GTDB): domain Bacteria; phylum Calditrichota; class Calditrichia; order RBG-13-44-9; family RBG-13-44-9; genus JBAPTX01. The sequence goes on along the minus strand of JBAPTX010000250.1, from coordinate 2,939 downwards.
TCCAGATTGGCCTGGCTACTCTCTACCGCAAGTTAAAAGAATATCACCTGGGTTGAACAGGTGCGCCCTGTTTTGAATAAACGGGCCCATTTACTTTTCTGAAAAATATATTTTTTCAGATTGAGAAATAAAACGCTTCCCAACCCTATATTTTATCAATTTGAGAAAGATATTCCGCCCCAATGGGAAAACTTTTTCATTCTGAAAAAAAATCTCCATATTGCCGCTGCTTGATTTTTATTCTATAAATTCTAAACCGTGTTTTTAAAGGGTTTAGCTGCCCTTAAAATAAACTGGCATTCCCTTTGCCATTACCCAATGGAATTTTGTCGGATGAAGGGAGAGGCTGGTTTATATGAAAATATGTTTGATTTACAGCAGTAAAGAAGGGCTGGAAAAAGAATACCGGAGGCGTTTCCGGCACAATCACTTAAAAGATGAGATCCCCCCTGATTTTTTTGCAGAAGGCGACAGTCCCGCAACCATTTATGCCATACAGGATGCCCTGCATCAGGGCGGCCACAGGGTTATAAAGATCGAGGCGGACGATGCCGCAATGCAGAAATTGGAAGAAATACGCCCGGACCTTGTTTTTAATATTGCAGAGGGTCTCTTTGGCGATTTCCGGGAATCGTATATCCCCATGATTTGCGAAAGGCTGAACCTGCCTTATACCGGTTCTGACCCGCTGAGCCTGGCCCTGTGCCTGAACAAAGCACGCGCGAAAGAAATCCTGGGTTTCCATCTTATTCCCACTCCCGCCTTCCGGGTATATTACCCCCGTCACAAAATCGATCTGGAAAATATCGAATTCCCGGCAATCATCAAGCCGATGTTTGAAGGCAGCAGTAAAGGAATTTTTGATGACTCGGTTATTGATAATCCCCATACGGCCAAATCCAAAATCCGGGAAAAAATGGAAAAATATCAGCAGCCGGTGATTCTGGAAAAATATCTCCCCGGCCGCGAATTTACGGTTGCCGTATGGGGAAACGGCGATGAAATTGAAGTGCTGCCTCTGGTTGCCATTAATTTTGTCAATTTGCCGGAAGGTGCCTGGTCTATTTACTCCTACGAAGCAAAATGGATTTGGGACACCCCGGAAAAACCGCTGGAAATATTCCAGTGCCCTGCGCAGATAAATGAATTGGAAAAACGGCGGATTGAAGAGATCGCATGTGATACATACAAAGCCCTTAATATCCGCGACTGGTGCCGGATAGATGTCCGGCTGGATGAAAAGGGCATTCCCCATATTATTGAATTGAATCCGCTTCCGGGCATCCTGCCAAACCCGGAAGATAATTCCTGTTTTCCAAAGGCTGCCAGAACAGCGGGATACAGTTATGTTCAGATGATTAACAGAATCGTGGAAATCGCCGCAAAACGGAACGGGATCAGATCATGAATAAATATGAAAATTTGAAAGTATTGATCGCTTACAACGAACCCTTCCGGAATGACGGGGATCACCTGGAATTCATTTCGCAGGCAGCCGTGCGGGAAGAAGCCGAGGGCGTTTATAATGCACTGCAGAATTTGGGTTTACCGGCTTCATTTCTGCCGGTGAGCGATTTTGAAAGCAGCATCTCCAGGGTCCGGGCATTTTCCCCGGATGTTATTTTCAACCTCTGCGAAGGCTACCGCGGAGATGCCCATCTGGAAATGCATATGGCGGCTTTGTGGGAAATGCTGGGAATCCCCTACACCGGGAATCCGCCGCTGACACTCGGCCTGGCACAGAATAAGATTTTGACTAAACAACTGCTGCAGGCCAATCACATTCCGACTCCTGATTATGAGGTGTTTACGGCAATACCCGGGAATACATCGCTGGATTTCCCGCTGATTGCCAAACCGGCCATGGAAGATGCCAGTGTGGGAATAACCCAAAACTCGGTCATTAATAATCCGGATGAACTGCAACAATCAGTGGGGGAACTGCTTGCCATATACAAGCAGCCGGTTCTGGTGGAGAAATTCATCGGAGGGCGGGAGTTTAACATCAGCATTTTCGGGAATAATCCACCGCAGGTCCTGCCTATTTCCGAAATTAATTTTCAGGACCTGGAAGCGCATCAGCATGCCATTACCAGCTACGAAGCAAAATGGCTTCCCGAACACCCTCTCTTCCAGAAAACCCCGCCGGTTTGCCCGGCACCGGTTTCCGGGCAGTTAAAACAGCGGCTGGAAGAAACCGCCCTGCGGGTTTATCAAATTATCGGCGGCCGGGATTACGGGCGGGTGGATTTGCGGACAGATCAGTCCGGCGGGATTTTTGTGCTGGAGTATAACCCCAACCCGGACATCTGCCCCGATGCGGGATACAGCCGGGCACTGGCAGCCGCAGATATCAAATATCAGGATTTTGTTTTAAAAATAATTCGGGACGCAAAGCAAAGGATGAATAATGATTAATATCAGAGAGATGTTGCCCCGGGACCGGAGCCCTGTTTACGAAATTCTGCAGCAGACGGATATGTTTACTCCGCCGGAGGTGGGCGTTGCGATGGAATTAATTGATACCTACCTCTTTAATAAGGAACAGAAAGATTATTTGATCTACTCGGCGGTTACAGAAAATAATGAAATTGCCGGCTATGTTTGTTACGGACCGACTCCGGCAACAGATGGAACTTTTGATCTTTACTGGATTGCCGTTTCTCCGGAATTTCAGAATCAGGGTATCGGGAAGCAGTTGCTTCATTTTGTAGAGGAAAAAGTTCGGGAGGGATCCGGCAGGATCATAATCATCGAAACCTCCTCACAGGAAAAATACGCTCCCACTCAGAATTTCTATCTGCGCAACAACTATCAACTGGAGGCTGTGATCAAGGATTTTTACCGGCCCAATGATCACCGCTTAATTTTTGTCAAGCATTTGGTTAACACCATAAACGGAAGGAAAAAAAATGGAGCGCTGGCGAAGGGAATTACAG
>JBAPTX010000249.1:0-1784 GCA_049282375.1 Calditrichia bacterium | reverse complement strand
GCCATTTTCATCAGGCCGGGGAAAAGGAAGTCCAGATGGCGGTGGAAGCCAGTCAGGAAGCTTACAAAACCTGGAGCCGTATGGACTGGCAGGACCGGGTTTCCGTTTTCCTGAAAGCGGCCGAACTGCTGGCAGGCCCCTGGCGCTATATCGTGAATGCCGCCACAATGCTGGGGCAGAGCAAAACCGTTTTTCAGGCAGAAATTGATGCCGCAGCCGAACTGATCGATTTTTTCCGCTTTAATGCATTTTACGCCAATCAGATTTATGGCGAGCAGCCGATGTATTCCCCGGCGCCAACCTGGAACCGTTCCGAATACCGTCCGCTGGAGGGCTTTATTTTTGCGGTAACCCCGTTTAATTTCCTGTCAATTGCAGGGAATCTGCCCTCCGCGCCGGCAATGGTGGGGAATGTTGCTCTCTGGAAACCCGCTTCCAGCGCCGTTTACTCAGCCTGGTATATTATGCAGATTTTCCGCGAAGCGGGGTTGCCCGACGGTGTTATTAATTTTATTCCGGGACGCGGCAGCCAGGTTGGCAACCCGGTATTAAACAGCCCTTATCTTGCCGGCATCCATTTTACCGGCAGCACTGCAACCTTCCAGGGCATGTGGAAAACAGTGGGCGAAAATGTGAAAAATTATAAGTGGTATCCCCGCATTGTGGGGGAAACCGGCGGAAAGGATTTTGTTTTTGCCCATAAAAGCGCCAATGTGACCGCTTTAGGCGTGGCGCTGCTGCGCGGCGCTTTTGAATATCAGGGTCAGAAATGCTCTGCGGCTTCCCGCGCCTATATTCCGGAATCACTCTGGGGTGATTTAAAGGATTACCTGCTGGCGGAGATGAAGGAAGTGAAAATGGGTGATGTAGAGGATCTGGGAAATTTCATGGGTGCGGTGATCGACAGCGGTGCTTTTGCCACAATTACCGAATACATCGACTACATAAAAAATGCCGACGACTGTGAGATCATTTTTGGCGGCAACTACGATGACAGCAAAGGTTATTTTATTGAACCGACGATTGCCGTCACCAGCGATCCCAAATTCCGCACGATGCAGGAAGAGATCTTCGGGCCGGTGCTCACCCTATATGTGTACGAAGATGATAAATTTGAAGAAACCCTGCAGCTCTGCGATGAGACATCCCCCTACGGACTGACCGGTGCTATTTTTGCGAACGACCGCCAAGCCATTGTTCAGGCGGACCGGATGCTGACCAATTCCGCCGGTAATTTTTACATTAACGACAAACCTACCGGCGCCGTTGTGGGTCAGCAGCCCTTTGGCGGTTCCCGTTCCAGCGGCACCAACGATAAAGCCGGAAGCATGCTGAATATGCTGCGCTGGCTCACGCCGCGAACGATTAAAGAAAATTTCGTGCCGCCGGTGAACTGGCGTTATCCGCACATGGATGCAGAATAGATGATCTGCCGCCGTTAATAAACATCTTCCCCGTCTATTTTCAGAGGCGGGGATTTTTTTTAAATCATACCGGAAATGGCTGAACCAGGGCAGCAGTTTCGCATCCCGCCGGTTTCATTAAATTAGCCATTGCCGCAATAATTTTAAATCCGCCGCATAGGCTTCATTTCCGCCGGGGATTTCCAGTATCATCGGTATGCTGATGAGCCGGGAATCATTGATCACTGCGGAAATGCCCTCTTTACCAATCAGCCCCTTCCCCACCCGCTCGTGGCGGTCCACCCGGCTGCCCAATGGCTTTTTGCTGTCGTTCAGGTGAATGGCTTTAAGCCGCTTTATTCCAATAATGCGGTCAAACGC
>JBAPTX010000248.1:0-2808 GCA_049282375.1 Calditrichia bacterium | reverse complement strand
AAAAAAGATGCAGAAGGTATTGTAAACCGTGGCGGCATTTTGCGCAGCGCTGCGGCTGTGGTTTTACCGGGAAAATCCACGGAAACCTCTTCAATTCATAAATTTGATCGTTCTCTCATAAAAATTGGAGCGGCAAAAGGCATTGACAATCTGGCCTTATCTTATACTGCTTCCGCTTCACAAATTGAAAATCTGCGTTCTCTCTGTATGGAAATGAGTTATTTTCCGCGGATTACTGCAAAAATAGAAATCGCTGCTGCTTTAAAAAATTTGAGAGAAATTTCCACGGCTGCAGACGAACTCTGGTTTTGCAGAGGCGATTTGGCTGCGCACATTCCCTTAAAAGAAATCGGCCTCTGGCAGGATAGTGTCATTCAGGCGGCAAAGGATGCCCGCAAACCCATCATCATTGCGGGTCAGGTGTTTCATCACCTAACAGAGAATGAGAATGCCACCCGCAGCGAAGTTGTTCATCTTTATTACCTTCAGAAGCAAGGGGCAAACGGGATCGTCCTGTCAGATGAAACCGCCATTGGAAATAATCCGCAAAATGCGTTTGCCCAAGTGATAAACTTACTGAAATAATTAATTAACTCTTGAAAGATTTCGTTCGTATTTGCTATTTTCCTGTGATTTCTTCGGATTACCCATGGACTGGAAATTTGAAAGCAGATTCAATGGATAGGAGCACATACATGCCGGTTAAGGAAATGCGGATTTTTCCCGAAAATGAAGCAGAAACTATTTTTGAAAATTGGATTTTAGAAGTTGAACAACTGTCAAGTCTGATTCATTATGATGCGAAATTAGATCTTCAAAAACTGCGGATTTTTTTTGACTCGCTTTTAGACAGCTTTGCAGCGAAACCGACTTACCTTCATTTTCAGTTGTTACAGGAATTCTTAGCGGACCTGACTCAGAGAAGACTTTCAACTGCCGTGGTAAACCAGGTTTTGTGCGCATTGCGCAGTCTGTTAATGCAATCACTCATTCAGAGTATCTCCATTAAAAACGTCCATCTTGTTCAAAAACATTTACAAACTATGATCAATGGGTTTGATGAATTATTCAGTTTCGTACACCGCTATAAGAATTTGGAATTGGCTGACTCCCCCGGGACAGTCCCCGGCGATGTTTACACAACAGGAGAATTACAAGAAAACGGCCAAAATGTAACCGACCTTTTAAAAAACGCTGTACCTGTTTTAGTAAAAACAGTGGAAGAATTATCTTCATCAGAATCTATTTCATTCATTTATTTAAAAGTTATTGAGCATACTCTGCGTTTATTACCAAAAATCTCAGGTGCGGCTATTATAAAAGTTGAGAAAAACGAGCTGAAAATAATTCAGCAAAAAGGGTTTCACTTTTCTGCTGGTGTAAAATTATCCATCGCTCCTGAAAATATCCCGGGAATTTTATCAGAACTAAAACAAGAAGGGATTATTCGTCAATTCGGGCACAAGTACGGAATAGTTAAAATAATTGATCTATTTGGTATAAATCACAGCACGGATTTTAAATATGATGCCGTTCTCATTTTTCAGAAAAAAGATATTTGTCTTTTATTAGCCGTTATATACGAAGGTAAAATGGCCCCCAATGCGGTTGAAATTTTAAAGTTGTTCGCTCAAGAAATTCAAGTCCTTCTGCAAAGTTATATAAATAGGCATAAAATCAAAGCCGGCAGGCATAAAAAGCAAATTTTTGGTCAGAAAAAATCTGAAGAGAAGCGGGTTTCGGAAAATATTGACATTATTGCAGCAGGGATATCCTACGATATCAGAATTATTTGTGATATCATTCATTCGACTGCTGATATGATCAAGGATTCGCCTGCCGAATTCAGCAATAAAAGACGAGCAGAGATCATTCAAAAAATGGTTAAGAGAGCTGATTTATTATCGGATCATTTAAATAAATTAGCGCACCTTCAACCACCTGTGCTGGAAAAAGTAGATCTGAATTCCCTTACTGAAAGCATTGTTAAAGAACTGTTTCACCATACTTCCGGATTTTGGAAGATTCGACTGGAAGCAGACGCAGGTCTCCCGGCGATTACCGGCAGCACAACTCATTTTCATCAAATTATTTCTGAACTGCTCAGGAATGCAAAAGAAGCACTGCCTGCCGGTGGTGAAATTCAGATACATATGCAAAAAATAACAGCAGATAATTATTATTGGCAACTGGATCCCTCGTTTAAACCCGGAGAATACCTGCAATTTTCCGTATCGGATTCAGGCAGCGGAATCAATCCTGAAATTCGGGATCGTATCTTTGAGCCCATGTTTTCTTTCGGGAAAAAAGGAAACCACCCCGGTATGGGCCTGAGCCTTGTTTATGGGTTAACCAAGTTCTATAAGGGCGTTATACTGGTTAAAAGCCAGCCAACAACGGGAAGTATTTTTGAGGTTTTCTTTCCTTTATCAGTAAAAAAATACGGAAAGAAAAGAAATACAGCCGGCCCAATAAATGCAAAAGAACATTTAATAATGGCAGTCGAAGAGGATCCAGATTTGCGGGAAATTCTGAAGGCAATTCTTCTGCATCAGAATTACCGGGTCATCACCGCAGCCGGCGGCAAAGAGGCGCTGGAGAAATATCAGAAAAATGGTGCAGATATAGATCTGCTTTTGCTGAGCATTAATTTATCTGACATTGATGGTTCTGCCTTCTTTCGCCGAATAAAAGAAATAAATCCTGCAGTAAAAGCTTTTATATGCAGCCCGTATTCTGACCGGGAGGAAATACAAAAAATGATCCGGCAGGGAATAGCCGGGGTCATCATAAAGCCCTACACATTAC
>JBAPTX010000247.1:0-4433 GCA_049282375.1 Calditrichia bacterium | reverse complement strand
AAGGTTCTTCCGGGTGGAGGCTTTGGTCGCGCACTTCATCGGGAGGACCGTATTTAATATAGATCCGCCCCGGATCCGTGCGCCAGCCCGGAATGCCGCTGCTTCCGTATTCCCGGTTGGCCTTCCGCACCCGCCGGTAAAACTCCACCATTACTTCATTGTATGCCGTTTCCGGAGTGGGGTCTTTGCTTTTCCAGAATTTGTTGAAAGCCGCCAGTTTTTCGGTTGAATTACCGGAATCAAGCTCGTCATATTCTTCTTCAGATAAAATGACCCGCAGCGGGCGGATGGCCGCATCCGGATTGTCGATGCTTACCGGTGAACCGGGCCAGATAATGCTGAAATCCAGTTGCTGCGTTTTAGTCTGGGAACCGGCTTCATAACCGATGCGCAACTGGTAATCGCCGGGAGGCCACTGTAAAAAGGGGGGTGTAATCAGGGTGCCGGGATCTGCATTGTTTGATAACAGAGTGTCTTTAGAAAACAAAAGTGAGTCCGCGGATAAAATCCGCAGTTTTGCCGTAACCGGCTGGCGGCCGGAATGCCAGCCATTCAGCAGAATGCCGTATGGGCGGTTGAAGATCAGATGTTCCCGCAGGGCCTGCGGCCGGAAGGGAAATGGAGCCGCTCTCAATGAATCCCCCTTTCCCCAGATACCAAAAAGGGGAGGGGATGCATATAATGAATCGGGCTGAGGCAGGTGCAGGCGGAAATTATATAATCTTTTCTGTTCCCCGTTCAAATCGCTGTAGCGCACCTTTGCCTGGTAGTCTCCCGCCGGCATTACCAGCGAATCGATACTGAGTGCAAACCGGTTGCGCAGGTTGGTTCCGGCAAATTTTTCGGTGGATAACCGGCCGGCCCAGGTTTTCAGGAAAACCTGCTCCCTTTTATCGCTGCTCAACCGTACTTCGAACTGAAACCCGCTGCCAAAATTATCACCGATATTGATGAACTGCAGAAAATCGTACATCACTTCGCCAATGAAATAAACCCGGAAACTATCCGGGCTGACTGCTGCCGGATAAAAACGGAATAATACCGGGTTTATGCGTTTGGAAACTGAAAAACGGTTCCCCGGCGGCCGGAATTCTGTAACTTCCTTGTATTCACGCCCTTCCGGCTGAGTCCAGGCCAGTGAAAACAGCAGGAGTATTAAAATGAACATTATTTTTTTCATGGCCATCCAATTTTTGGCAAAATATAGGGATTGACCTGTAGCAAACCAAAAGCTACTGTTTTTATCTTGAAGCCTGAATAGAAAAAATTGGATTTTGCGGCTGACAGAAATAATGAAATGATCTGTTTCATGTTTGCGAAAGAAGTTAATCTATTGGCCGGAAAGATATCAGTCTATTCGTCCGATTTGGAACCCGCTTGCATCTCTTCCACTCGTATTTTAAATTTTAAGGATTTGAAAAAGGAAAGACCAGATGCTGGAAAAAGGAATGGTAGTTGCCAAAAAAGGCGATCAAATTGAAATCCGCATGCAGCCGGCAGCCTCCTGCGAGGCCTGTAACGCCTGCTTTATTGACAAAAGTAAAATGCAAGTTCTGCACATTGAACAGAACACCGCCGTGGAACCAGGCGATGTGGTGGAAGTTGAAGTGAGTCCCGGTTTTGCAGTGCAGTCTGCTTTTTTGCTCTTTTTTCTGCCGCTGGTCATGTTGGTGACCGGTTATTTTCTGTTTACAAACTGGCTGTTTATACCGGGTGTTGCTGCATTATACCGCGGAATTATCGGCGCCATCTCCGGATTATTCATTACTTACCTGCTGGTTCATTTTTACGACCGGCATTTACGCAAATCCGGTGTTGGACAGAAAACACGCATTATTCGGGTGGTTTCCTGAATTAAAGAAGGGATGTAATGAAGAGAGAATTTCTGCTGGCAAAAATTCACCGGGCGACCATTACCCACTCCAACCTGCATTATACCGGCTCCCTGACCATTGATGAAGAGTTGCTGGAAAAATCCGGAATTGCCCCCAATGAGCGGGTGCATGTATTCAATATTTCCAACGGACAACGTTTTGAAACCTATGCCCTGAAGGGAGAAAAAGGCAGCCGGGAAATCGGGTTAAACGGGGCTGCTGCCCGTTTGGGAGTTGTGGGGGATTCTATAATTATCGTGGCATACTGCTATCTGGCTCCGGAAGAAATTCCCGGCCATAGTGCCCGGGTGCTGATTTTAGGGCCCGGCAACGTGATTGAAGAAAGTTTCGAAAGTTGAGCTTGAAAACCGCCGTGTCACCCCTTTTTTATTGTAATATATCTCCATGAAAAAACAGACCCGTCAGAAGCTGCTGCTCTGGATTGTTTCGGTTGCTGCCTTCCCGCTGTTGATGCTCTACCGCCTGACCTTGCGCATTCATGTCCAGAATCGCGAGAAAGTGAAGAAGCTTCGGAACAGAAATGAAAAAATTATTTTTCTATTCTGGCACGAAAATATGATTATTCCGCTTTTTGTGCACCGCGGGCAGAATATCCACATAATGGTCAGCCGCCATTTTGATGGTGAAATCATTGCCCGTATTCTGCACAAGTTCGGGTTGCAGACGGTGCGCGGATCCAGCACCCGCGGCGGCAGAGAGGCATTTCAGGAAATGCGCCGCCTGATAAAGACAAAGCAGGGCGATGTCTGTTTTACCCCGGATGGCCCTACCGGTCCACGGCGGGTGTTAAAGCCCGGAGTGCTCCGGCTGGGTGCCGCTACCGGTGCGCCGCTGGTGCCGATGGGGGTGGCGGTCAGCCGCGGCAGACGTCTCAACAGTTGGGACCGCCTTTTGCTGGTCAAACCCTTTGCCCGATGTATCCTTTGCTACGGGGAGCCTTTCTATGTTTCAGACATTGATGATCCGCAGAAACTGGAAAGTGAACTGAAACGGGTGGCCGAGATTACCAGCCGGCTGGATAAGGAAGCGGCCGCATGTTTATGACCCTGCGAATTGTTGGATGGCTGTTTTTCCCGCTGGTGCTGCTGTATACCCTTCTGGTATTCCTGCGAAATAAATTATATGACTGGAAAATATTAAAAAGCTGCCGGGTGGCGGCGCCGGTTATCAGCGTGGGCAATGTGCAGATTGGCGGCACCGGGAAAACCCCTCTGGTGGAATGGTTAGCTTTAAAAATCATCGAAACCGGACGAATGCCGGTGGTTTTAACACGGGGTTACGGCCGTAAAAACAAACAGCCGCTGCTTATATCCGGCAGGGATGCCGGTTCACTTTCAGCAGATCAGGCCGGAGACGAGCCGGTATCACTGGCTGCCAACCTGCCGGATGGTTTAATAGCAGTGGATGCTGACCGGTGCAGTATGGCTGAAAAAGTGCTTCAAGCTTATTCCGGGGTTGTGTTTCTGCTGGATGACGGTTTTCAGCATCGCCGAATGGGTCGCAATCTTGATATTGTGCTGCTGGATGTTTCCCGCTGGAGTTTTCTGCCGTTATTATTTCCTTTGACATTTTTCCGGGACACGCCCGGCTCCCTGGAAAGGGCCGGGGCAGTGGTGCTGTCCCGCAATCTAAAAGAGCCTTCCTTCTCCGCCAGGCTTGCCGAACATATCACCCGGAAATGGCACATTCCGGTTTTTACGATGGAAACTTGCCCGTTGTATCTGCAGAATATAGCAACAGCGGATCAACAGCCTTTAACATCTCTGGCCGGGAAAAGAGTGGCTGCCTTTGCCGGTGTAGGAGCACCGCAGCAGTTTTTCGGCACCATTAAAGAACTTGGCAGCAAATTGGTTTGGTGCCGGGCATTCCGGGATCATCAAAAATATGGTGAAAAGCATCTTCAGATGATCCGCCGGCAGGCAAAACAGGAAAAAGCTGATCTGATTATTACTACGCAGAAAGACGCCGTCAAATTGTCCGGGCTGCTGCGCCCGGGAGACCCGGATATCTACTTTCTGAAGATAACAGTAGATATTACTCCTCAACAGCCATTTTTGGACCTCTTGAACAATTGTTTAAAAACCAGAATGGTTCAGAAATAATGCTGGAATATTTTTTTCAGGAAGCCTTTATACGGAATTACTGGCTCTGGTTTCATATTTTTGCCGCCGGCTTTCTTGCCCGCCTTTTGCGGTTTTGGTTTTCCCGCAGCAAAACGCTGCTGATCATTCTGATTTTGATCATCGGGTGGGAAATCTTCGAGTTTTACCATGAATCTGTTATGGAAGTTTATGGAAGCTGGCTGCACTTTGCGGCTGACACTTTCGGCGATCTGACTGGTGCGCTGCTGATGACAATTATTGTTGTTTCCGATTACGGGAAGCGTGCGGATTAGTATTCAGTTTAAATGATGCTAAATTTTTATGTCTATTGACAAATGCCCGCCGGTGTGTTATATTTGCCCTGCATTTTTAGACCGCGGGGTGGAGCAGTTAGGTAGCTCGTCGGGCTCATAACCCGAAGGTCGCAGGTTCAAAT
>JBAPTX010000246.1:0-1949 GCA_049282375.1 Calditrichia bacterium | reverse complement strand
CCTCAGTATACCTATTCTCAGTCATATACATTTTAAACTGCAAAAGTCGGCTGTATTCATCATTGGGCTTCAGTTCTGTTAGAATTTTCTGCAGATATTTTTGCCCGTTCTCATAATGCTTTAAATGAAGGGAAGTAAGTGCAAGGTTGTGGTATACTTCTGCTAATTCAACCGGGTTATTCTGAAGAAGATAACTTATGTTTATCCTTTTCAGAACATATTTGTCCAAATAAAACAGATAGGAGTTGTATCCCAAAATGTTAGTAATATTCAAGGAAGGAAATTGATAATAGCCATATAAAACCCGTTGCTCAAAATTATAAAAAGCAAGGCGGTTTCCATTTTCTTCAACTAATATCAGGAAAGAATAGTGGGGTAGAACAAGAAGATCTTTGAACCCTTTTAATTCCCAAAATTGATTACCGGTTGTCTTGTCAACGGCAACAATTCCGGAACGGGTGTGCAGATAAACAGCATCAGCCAGATTCAAGCTGATATTATATAGTTTATCTCTTCCTGCTATATAAATACTTTTGTTCGGTTCCAGCGGATTCATGATAAAAGTCTGTCCATTCTGCCAGTCGATAAAAAAACTTTCTTTACCATATAAATCGTTATTCAAAACACTGTAAACGCCCATCGTGCCACTCATGATATCGAGGGGATAATTGCTGTCATAAAGCAGCCGGATTTCTTCGGCAAGTTCGTAGATATATAATTTATTGTCCGGTTTAACGGTAAATAGGCGTTTTTCTTTCGGCAGAATCCGAAAAGGTTTGGACAGGTTATAAAATCTCAGCATGTTCGGTTCGGATCGGGTAAGCGGTATCTGCTGAATCCAGCTTCTTTGCTGTTCATCATAAATGTATAGACTTTGATCGGCGATCCCGGTAAAAAAGAGGTACCTGCCCGCAATCTGCTCAAATTTCAGATGGGATTCTGTTCCGTTATTATTGGACAGGTTAATAATTTCACCCTTTTTAAAATCCAGCAAAAAACCGGCGGAATCATTGTAAACAATTCCTGCCTGTCTGCCGGGCAGATAATCGAAATAAAACGGTGAAGGCAGCGGGACTGTTAAAAACCGGGTATCATTCGGTTTTGAAATATCATACTGATAGATGCGGTTTTCGCTTTTTCTGAAACCATAAAAAAGAGGCATTTCTTTAACTTTGATCCATGAGAATCCGCCAGATTCCCGCACCTGCCTTGTTTTCCGGTTATACCTCAGAAAACATTGGGTGGTATCTCCGCAGGGCATTATAAATAAAAAATGCTCATCATCTGAATAAGCACCGTTTACCGAATATTGTGAAAGCGGCCCCGGGATGGTGAAGCTCAGGGTATCCGTCGTTCGGATATCAATCAGCAGAAGCCTTGGCGAATCGTTTTTATTCCGCACGAAGGAAAGCGGCGATTTGTTGGGGAATTCCTGATCTTCTAAAATAACCGGACCCAGGATTGCCCGTTCTCCGAGAAAATCAGGATCAAGTTTCACTTCCCAGTCCACCAGACTACTTTGTGATACCTCCGGAAGAGCGTTCAGAAAGGACTGCTCTGCCTGTTCATATTCCTGCTGTTGCATTAAGGCTTTCCCTTTATAAAAATGCGCCTGGGAAAGAAAAGGATTTATCTGCAACGCACTATTAAAATTTTGTATCGCGCTGCTGTAATTTTTTTCCTGAAATTGATACAGGCCATTCGCAAAATGGTGATAGGCATTTATGTTTTCTTTTATATGAAGCGGCAGATTTCCTATCCGGACCTTTTCACCTAAAATTTTCCCCAATAATTCCGAAAACATTCGTTTGCCCAGCAAAATTACTTCATCAAACTGCTGCCATTGAAAAGACCCCTCATTGTTTTTTTGCTTTAGCGGGTCCCATATCTGGTAATTTACCAAAATGTGGTTTTCTTTTTCCTGCAATTCAAACCGCAGCATATAATTC
>JBAPTX010000245.1:0-4590 GCA_049282375.1 Calditrichia bacterium | reverse complement strand
GTAAAATATTGCGGAAACGGGTGGCGCTGATCGGATGATCCGCCAGCAGCCGGCCGTTATAAATTAAATTAAACATGCCATAGGGGGAGGCCATTTTTGCCCGTGCCTCCGCCGCGGAGCCGATGCTGACCAGGGATAACTCCGTACCAAAACGTTCAGCAACCGGCGGCAGCTCCGCAATCGCTTTACCGATGTAGGGACACTGACCGGTGAACAGCAGGGTCAATCCTTTAAAGGCGTTCATCCGTTCCTGCCAGCTGGTGGGGAAGGCGGGCAGCGGTCCCCTGCCGCTCCGATACACCAGTAATTGAAAACCGGAAGGCGCTTCGTCCGCCTGAATAAAGCCGTTTTGCAGAAAAATTTCTTTGGAAGCCATCCAGGGGCCGCTGCTGCTCACCACCGCCACTCCGTATCTGTTCTGAAGCCGTGCATCTTCAATACATTCCTGCAGCAGTGCGGAGGCCATCCCCTTAATACCGAATTTTGCCGAGCTCACCCAGAGGCAGTGGATCACCAGATATCCTTCTGCCTTTACGACCCGCCAGGAATATTCGCCGGGAATATATTCCAGAAAACCGGCCGGCTTGCCGTTTCCCGCCCGCACCTGTTTAATTCGCAGTCCTTCCTTAAAACGGTTCTGCAGCCATGCCCGTTTGCTGATGTATCCGGGATGTCTGCGGTTATTTACGCAGAAGAATCCCATTTCATCCACATTATCCGCATCAATGGTGTGAATGGTAAATGTATTTTTTCCGGTTTCCATTTTTGCTTTACTCTTTAATTTTGTTGTGAAAATTAAAATCGCATCAATACCGGCATTTATGCCCGTTTGAAGTTGATTCCCTTCTCAGAAAAACGACAGGCTTTATGTGCAAGATCACAGGAGTTTGCCGGTTCTCTGAAATATACAATATTTTTTATTTTTTCCAATAGGTGGGAGCCAGTAAAATTAAAACCGTGTAAATTTCCAGGCGGCCGGCCAGCATGAAAAAGGAAAGCACCCATTTCCCCAGAAAAGGAACATTGCCGTAATGGTCGGTGGGCCCGACGGATCCTAGGCCGGGCCCGATATTGCCCAGCGTTGCGGCAATGGCGCCGAAAGCGGATTCAAAATCCAGCCCGAGAAAAGACATGATGATAACACCGGAAATGAACAGCGCCACCATCAGCACAAAAAATCCCATAATATTCATGGCGATATCCCGGGGAATAACAGTCTGCCCGACCCGGATGGGAATAACGCCCTGCGGATGCAGCAGCCGCCGCAGTTCCACCCCTACAAATTTCAGCAGGACATACAGACGGATCACCTTCATTCCCCCGCCGGTGCTGCCGGCGCAGCCGCCGATAAACATGTACAAAAACAGGATAAATTGGGAACTGAAGGACCAGGTTTCATAATCGGCAGTGCCGTAACCGGTGGTTGTCAGGATGGACACGACCTGAAAAAGAGTGTTGCGGAAAGTTTTTTCCAGACCGGAATAGATGCTGAGGGTGTCCGTACCAATCAGGATGGTAGCGACGACAATCAGGGTAATGTAGAAAAGAAATTCCCGGTTCTGCAGATAAGCTTTGAAGTCGCGGTTGAGAATTCGGTAGTGCAGCGAAAAGTTGGTGCCTGCCAGAATCATGAAAAAGATGATGACATACTGAATATAGGGGCTGTCGTAGAAACCGATACTGGCGGTTTTAGTGGAGAATCCGCCGGTGGCCATTGTGCCGAAAGTATGGCACAGGGCATTAAACAGGTTCATCCCGCCAAACATCAGCAGAATAACTTCCGCGAGGGAAATCAGCATGTACACGCCCCATAGGATTTTCGCAGTCTGGGTTACCCGCGGGGTCAGTTTATCCGGCACCGGTCCCGGCACTTCCGCTTTAAAAAGCTGCATTCCGCCCACCCCCAAAAAAGGCAGAATGGCCAGGGAGAGCACAATAATTCCCATCCCCCCCATCCAGTGGGTCAGACTGCGCCAGAAGAGCAGTCCGTGAGGCAGCGCCTCGATGTTGGTGAGAATGGTGGCGCCGGTGGTGGTAAACCCGGACATGGTTTCAAAAAAGGCGTTGGTAAAGGAGGGGATCTGCCCGGAAAGATAAAAAGGCAGGCAGCCCAGCAGCGAGAAAGCAATCCATCCCATCGTTACTATGGCGAAGCCTTCCCTTGCCCGCACATCGCGGCTCAGGCGGGTCAGTTTAAAGCTCAGCACTCCCAGCGCCAGGGTTATCGCCGCCGAAGTAATAAAATAAAAGTAGTGTCCATCGTGATAATAAATGGAGAAGGGAATGGGCAGAAGCATGGCGCCGGCCAGGAACATGAGCAAAAAGCCCACTACGTGAATCACATGTTGAATCTGCATGAAAGAGCGGTTTTTTTAATGAATGGATTAATTGAACAGTTTTTCCACTTTCTGAAGCGCCTGCGGAAGAGAAAAAACCACCACCCGGTCCCCGGCTTCAATTTGCGTATCTCCCACCGGAATAATAACCGTGTTGTCCCGATGCACCGCACCGATAATTGCCGAATGGGGGAAATGAACGGACTTCAGCGGCTTGCGGGTGATCTGAGAGTTGGCGCGTGGAATGATTTCGATAATCTCCGCCTCCAGCCCGGGAATGCTGAATATGTTTTCAAGAATGCTTTTCTGAATGAAGCGCAGAATGGCATTTACAGTCAGTAATTTTTTACTGACCACCGCATCCATACCGATGGTGGGAGTAATGGGCAGATATTCCGTTTTGTTTACAAGGGCAATTGTGCGGGGCACCTGAAGATGGCGTGCCATCAGGGTGGATATGATATTGGTCTCATCATCGCCGGTAACCGCGATAAACGCGTCCATATCCATAATGCCTTCCAGCGCCAGTAAATCCATATCGGTGCCGTCCCCATGGATGACCAGCGTTTTTGTCAGGATATCGGCAATGCGCTCCGATTTATCCGACCGGCTTTCAATAATCTTGATGTTGACTTCATTTTCCATTTCCCGTGCCACAAACTGGCCGATCAAACCACCCCCTAAAACCATAATATCCTGAATGGAAACCCCCTTTTTGCCGGTCACTTCAACAATTCGTTTCATAGATTTTTTATCACACACCACAAACACCTGATCACCCACCATCAGAATATCATCACCGCCGGGAATAATCGTGCGTTCCTTGCGGCTGATGGCCACCACCCGGGCGTCAATATCGCGGACCTGCTGCCAAATTTCTTTCAGGGGTTTTCTGAGGATGGGTGAATTCTTTTCCAGCCGGATTCCCAGTAACTGTATGTTTCCGCCCGCGAATTCCAGCACATCGGTGGCGCTGCTCTGACGGATTAAGCGGGTAATGGCATTGGCGGTTTCCCATTCGGGATGAATCAGCAGATCAACACCCAGCTCTTCCCTGCTAAGAATAAAACCGGCATCGGTATATTCCGGATTTCGCACCCGGGCAATTTTATGGGGAATTCCCAATTTTTGCGCAAAACGGCAGGCCATCAGGTTTACTTCATCATTGTTGCTCAGAGCTGCCAGAATATCGGATTTTTCCAGGTGCGATTTCACCAGGTCTTTATAACTGGAACCCGACCCGTTTACGATCATCGCATCAAGCTGTTCTTCGGCTTTCTGGCTGGTTTCGGGATTTTCCTCCAGTACAACAATATTATGCTTTTCAGCCGATAATCTTTTGGTTAAATGAAAACCCACCTCTCCGGCGCCAATAATCAGAATATTCATAAGCAGTTTCTTTTAAGCGGTTTTACAGTTTCAGCATTTTCCTTTTGGATACCTTGAACTTGAACTTTGCATTACGTGAGCATGCGCGGTTATCTGAGCGGCGCTTACTTCCGGCCGTTCCAGACTTTTCTTATAATTGATTCTGTCCGGGAAATGTCCTCATCTGTAATATGCAGATGAGTGACGGCCCTGATCCGGGTGCCGGCAAAGGTCAGCATTTTTACACCGTTTTCAAATAATGCATTAATAAATTGTTCGCCGGTCCAGCCGCTGCCGGTCAGGTCAAAGACCACAATATTGGTTTGAACCGTTTCCGGGTCGATGGCGATTCCCGGCAGTTCTGCGATAAATTCAGCCAGTTTGCGGGCACGGCGGTGATCTTCCGCCAGTCGCTCAATATGATTTTCAACTGCGTAAATTGCTGCTGCCGCAAGAATTCCGGACTGCCGCATACCGCCGCCGTAAACTTTCCGGTAATAACGGGCCCGTTCAATAAATTCGCGGCTGCCGGCTATTACAGAACCTACCGGCGCACCCAATCCCTTGGAGAAGCACATGGAGACGGAATCGGAATAGCGGCAGTATTCTGCTATGGAAATGCCGGTGGCGACTGAAGCATTCCATAAACGGGCGCCGTCCAGGTGAATGGCGATATTCTTTTCCCGGGATAAATCATAAATTTCTTTAATGCTGTCCAGCGGGAAGATGCTGCCGCCGGTGCGGTTGTGGGTGTTTTCCAGGCAGATCAGGCGTGTTTGCGGATGGTGGACATTTTCAGGGCGGATCAGTTCGCTGACCTGTGCGGCGGTGAATGCCCCCCGTTCACCCGGCACCGGCATGATCTGAACTCCGGAAAGCAGAGCAG
>JBAPTX010000244.1:0-4218 GCA_049282375.1 Calditrichia bacterium | reverse complement strand
ATCCGATTTTTAAATCCGTAATAAAGCCGCCGGCCATGGAAAGGGCCGTGCAGACCACGCCGCCGATAATCAAGGCGGCCAGCATTCCGCTGTTGCCGGAAAGCCCCACGCGCACTAATATAATGGAAGAAAGGATCAGGGTCATCAGCGTCATTCCGGATACCGGGTTGGTACCGACAATGGCAATAGCCCGGGCGGCAACCGTGGTAAACAAAAAGGCGATAATGGTTACAATCAGCAATCCGACTAACGCATGGCCGATGGTATTCACCACACCCAACGCAAAAAAGATAAAAATTCCGAACAGGGAAAGGATGAGAAAAGTGATCACCCATTTCATTTTCATATCAAGCTGGGTGCGTTCGGTCGTTTCTGTCTCTTCTGTTATGCCGCCGCCGAAAATTTCATTTTTGGCAAGTTTAAACGCTCCAACAATTATGCGCCAGGATTTCAGAATGCCGATAATTCCGGCAGCAGCAATACCGCCGATTCCCACATGCCGTACATAATCATAAAAAATCTGCAGCGGTGTCATTTCGGAAATTGGCTGGGTTGACTGTAAAATAGGGGCGGGAACATACTGGCCAATAAAATAAACCATTGGGATCAGCACCCACCAGGCCAGGAAAGAACCGGCTGCAATAATCATGGCATACCGCAATCCCACGATGTATCCCAGTCCCATTACCGCGGCACCGATATTTAACCTGAATTCCCATTTGACGGTATTCGCCAGGGTTTGTCCCCAGCCGAAAACCGTTGTGGAAACCACTTCTTTCCAGGTTTCGAAAGAGGAAATAATAAAGTCGTAAATACCGCCAATGGCCGCTGCTTTCAATAAAATTTTAGCCTGGTCTCCGCCGGATTCACCAGCCACCAGAACTTCGGTAGTGGCAGTTGCTTCGGGAAAGGGAAATTCGCCGTGCATATCCTTAACAAAATACCGGCGGAAGGGGATCAGGAATAGAATTCCCAATATACCGCCGAACAGAGATGCCAGGAAAATCTGGTAAAAAGCTGCATCCAGGCCAAGAATATAGAGAGCGGGGATGGTAAAAATAGCGCCGGCTACCACTACTCCGGAAGCGGCTCCGATGGACTGAATAATAACATTCTCACTGAGAGAGTTCTTACGCTTTAAGCCAACGGATAAACCAACGGCCAGAATAGCGATTGGAATGGCCGCTTCGAAAACCTGCCCGATCTTTAGGCCCAGAAAGGCAGCGGCTGCCGAAAAAACGATGGTGTAAAACAGCCCCCAGAAAATAGAATAGGGGGTTACTTCAGGCAGAAACTTGTTTGGGGGAACCACCGGCTTGTATTCCTCTCCGGGGTTCAACTTGCGGTAGGCATTTGCCGGAAGGCCGCGTTTGCTGGTTTCCATACCGAATCTCCTTTTCTCAACATAGGACTTTTCTGATATCTTCCACAAAATTTCGCCAAGTTACAAATTGAGCATCATAAAAGTAAAGAACATAATAAGATAGCCCTGCGGTAGGTAAAATCTTCCTTTTCAGGTGGATTTTCCCGTTTGGCGGATGAATGCGTCAGCCGGGCCGCCTGCCTATTGGGCATATGAGGTGCGACTTTCTGCCGGCACGGCAGACTTCGCATATATCATTAGTTTACAAACGATTTTTGATTTCCGGCCTGTTGTCAAGAGCCAATTTCAGCCCGAAGAAAAAACTTTAGTTAAACCGGCAGTTTCACTATATTCTGGCGGTATTTGGAAATTTTAATATATTTGCAGGTCAGGCAATAAATGCGCTATTTCATAACATACATTTTTTTGATTTTGACAATGACCGGATCCGGTTATGCGCAGAATCCGGACATAATGAACCGGCTCAATGATTTGGTCATAACCCTCCGGATGAACCGGGCCAATATCCTGTATCCCGAAGATTTCAGGGGATTCAGCCGGCGTTATCAGGAATTGCGGAGAGACCCGGGTTCGGCTGCTGACCTGGATCGCCGCGCTCAAGCGCTTTTATTGGATATGCAGCGCTTCAATCAGTTGTCAGAACAGGCCAGGTCGGCTTTGTCGGGATTACTGGAATTGCGGGAACAGGCACTGAGCAGCGGCGCGGAAGATTTTGCCTCGCAGCAAATGCAGGAAGCCGGCGAAAAGTTAACAGAACTGGCCAGCCGCTATAAAAAAGAGAAAGAAGTTTCCCCAAACAGCCTTACAGAAGCCCGCGAACTATATCTCAAAGCCCAATTGGAAGCGATCAGAAATAAGATGCTGGGTGATGTTCGGATTCTGCTGGAAGAATCCCGTGATCTGGATGCGGGTAAGTATTCCCCGAAAACACTTGCCAGAGTCAGTTCCCTTTACACTGAACTGGAAAATATTATTGAGAAGGGCCTGTTTAAGGCAACCGGATTGCAGACCCGCGCAGAAAGACTTTATCAGGAAAGCCGCCATTTGTTATATCTTACCCAAACGGCCCGCGAACTGCGCAGGCAGGATACTGCGGTGGAAAGTTATCTTTTGGATCT
This sequence comes from Calditrichia bacterium, assembly GCA_049282375.1. Classification (GTDB taxonomy): domain Bacteria; phylum Calditrichota; class Calditrichia; order RBG-13-44-9; family RBG-13-44-9; genus JBAPTX01. The sequence goes on along the minus strand of JBAPTX010000244.1, from coordinate 1,716 downwards.
GGAAGCGAATTTGTCAAAACTTGCCGCTCAGCTTAATATTGAAACCAAATATGGAGACGGGCCTAATCCGGTTGTGGATGAAATTCTTGGCCAGGTGGAAAAATTACAAGCGGAGAATTCCGCACTCAAGCAAATGAACGTTCAGTTGCAGGATTCTATTGCCGCGCTGCAGCGGCTGCTGAATCAATATCATTCTCAGGAAAATGCACGTAATCTTTTCAGCGGCCGTATTGCTGCTATCCGGCAATCCTTAAAGGCAGACGGAGTGGAAGTGATAGAATCCGGTGATCAGGTTATCTTCCGCCTGAACCGTATTCAATACCAGCCGGGGCGTATTTATACAGATCAAAAATATCAGGATAAACTGCAAAGAATTGGCAGAATTCTGCAGCAGTTGCCATTGGAATCGGTGGAAGTCCGCCTGGGGCAGGTTCCCTCCGGGAATACGGATTACGGTATTTCACTGGCTGAACGGCGCGCCCGCAGTGCCGCATTTATTGTTCAGAGCGCTTCCTTTTTGTCAGACCAGCAGATTTCTTTCAACGGATTTTTACTGGAAAATGAACCGCAGCAGGGTCAGGCTATTCTTGATGTAGTTGCCCGTTTTTCAGGCAGGCTTCCCTAACCGCGGAAAATGAAACTTATCCCGTTTACTTCTTTTAATTCCGGGTAAATTCTAAATGAACAGAACGGAATTGAATCTGAATTTTCGGATCTGTATTTCATATATAAATGTTGGAATTAAAGCAACAACCAGAAAATTTTATTAAAATTTACAAGAACCGCTATTCTGTTTTCTATTCATGAGAAAAAATTAGCCTCTGGCTTTTGCTGAGAATTCCTGAAAACCTGTTTCCTAAAGCGTTTCAGCGGCCCGAACGTGCTTGTTAGTTAATGGCACATGCCTTGCAGATTATATTGGGAATCATTTTCGGTGGAAATATGTTAACCAACAGTATTCTGGTAGTGGACAGGGATCGGGAAGTCGGAAATAGCATTTCTGAATTTTTAAGGGATGATTTCGATATTCATATTGTTAATAACGGCCGGGATGTGCTCGATACCATTCGCAAACATGAAATCAAGTTACTGCTGACGGACATTGATTTACCCGATGTTTATTTTTACCAGTTGCTGAACCGGATTAAAGAAGAATTCCCGGCGCTTCCGGTCATTCTGATGTATGTTTATTGCGACTGCACACAGGAAATGGAGGACACCTTGCGCCAACTGGCGGATGCCATTTTTCTTAAACCGTTTGATTTACAGGAGCTGAAAAAGCGGATTGAATATTTGTTGCACAGCCGCAGTACTAATGGATTTCCTCAAGTCAGGAAGAATCAAAGTCCCGGGTTTTAGGCTTCCTGCTGTGAATTAAAGTGATTCTGGAAATCATCTCCCATGCAGAATAAAAGGTAAATCGCTAAGCATTCATAATAGAAACCACTGAAAAACATCTATTATAAATGGCCTCTTTTATTTAAAATGATCGTCTAAATTTGGACCAAAGAACATTATTATTGAGATCGGCAATTGATGATTTCCATTGTTGAAATAACAGTTTAAGGATAAGCCGAATAAAATGAGAATCTTTTCTTTTAAATTATATTTCTATTTGTTTTATTCGGATTTTTACGTTATACTTTAAGCCAGAATCTTAGACAGGATTTAAACAAATACAAATCGTAATAAAACCACGGATGGAAAGTATTTACC
>JBAPTX010000243.1:0-10583 GCA_049282375.1 Calditrichia bacterium | reverse complement strand
CTTCCATTTCCTCCAGCATCCCGGATTGTTGACGAAGTAAATTAAGGGATTCCTGCAGTTCGGCGGCAGCCTGCAGGTACAATTCGGTTTCGCGGCGCTCGTGGTCGCTTTTTATGCCGGTTACAATTCCCACTACATTAAAAAGCACAATCTGCAGGTAGCGCATCAGATTTCCTTCCACCAGTCCGCCCCACTGAAAAATAACATGGGGGAAATAGATCAGGCTGACTGCCAGCGCCGTTCCCAGCCCCCCCCGCAGGCCGAACTGAAAGGCTGCTATCAGAATCGGGATAAAATAGCTCTGCATGTATATCAGATGATACTGCCATTTCATAGTGGATGTGGTGTAATGCAGAACAGATACCAGCAGCACCAGTGCCGCGATCAGCAGCCACCACAACAACGTATTCCGTAACTTTTCTTTCATAACCTGATTTTTATGTGAATAGTATTGCCTGCAGCGGCCTAAATCAAGTCCGGAAATCCGGCCGTGTTTTGACAATCGCGGCAGGCTGATGCTCAGGGTGCGCCCATTCAGCCCAGTGAATTTAAAAACTTCTTGAACAAACTGCTATTTATAGTAAATTGGCGGGTTCAATAAACCAGGCAAATTATGGCTCATTTATTGGTTGTAGATGATGAACAGGATATCCGGGACCTTCTCTGTGAAACCTTTATGAGTGTAGGGCACCGGGTTACTACCGCCGAAAACGGGTTACTGGCACAGGAGTTCTTTTCCCGGCATTCCTACGATGCCGCAGTTGTGGATGTGGAGATGCCGGAAATGAACGGCCTGGATCTGACAAAATTCATGAAAGAGAAAAATCCGGATTTCCCGGTGGTGCTGATTACCGGATATTCCCACTTGTACCGCCCGCAGGATGTGCTGCGGCTGAATGTGGAGGCATTTCTGCGCAAGCCGATTAATTTAAATGAGCTGATAAATGTTATTAATCAGATAACGCGTAAACCCACGGAGTAGTTTACTGATGGATTTGAATGGATTTTTTCAACCGTCTTCAATCGCCATTATCGGAGCCTCCCGGAAAGAGGGAAGCCTGGGCAGAGTATTTTTTGATAACCTTCTGAATTACCACTATACCGGCACCATTTATCCGATCAATCCCAAAGCGGAAGAGATCAGCGGTGTACGCTGTTATCCGGACATCAGCGCAGTACCGGAAATCCCCGCAGTGGCGGTTATTCTGGTGCGGAAAGACCTGGCCATAGAGGCGGTTGCCGCCTGCGGCGAAAAAGGGATCGAAAACATTGTGATGATTACCGCCGGGTTTAAAGAAGTGGGCGGGGAAGGCGAAGAACGGGAGCGGCAGTTGCTGGAAGTTGTGCGGCGATATGATATGCGCATGATCGGCCCCAACTGCATGGGGGTGATCAACACCGGTTCCGCAATCAAAATGAATGCCAGTTTTTCGCCCACCGAACCGTACCCGGGCAATGTGGCCTTTATCTCCCAGTCGGGCGCACTGGGAGTTGCTGTTTTGGAAATGAGCAAAGCGCTGCGGCTGGGGTTTTCCATCTTCGTGAGCGAAGGCAATAAAGCCGACCTTAGCGACAGTGATTTTCTGGAATATCTGCAGACCCACGAAGAAACCGGCGTGGTAACTTTATATCAGGAATCCATTGAAGACGCGCAGCGGTTTCGCGCTGCAGCCGGACAACTGAGCCGGAAAAAACCGGTTATAGCCATAAAAGCCGGCCGGAGCGCCAGCGGCGCCAGGGCCGCTTCTTCCCATACCGGCGCACTCGCCAGCTCGGATGTGGCAACCGAAGCGCTTTTTAAACAGTGCGGGATTCTGCGGGCCGACTCGGTGGAAGAACTTTTTGATCTGTCTCTGGCATTTTCCAGCCAGCCCATTCCCGGGGGAAAACGGGTGGCGGTAATTACCAATGCCGGCGGACCTGCCATTCTGGCCACAGATGCGCTGGAACGTTACGGGCTGCAGATGGCCTCCATCAGCGAGGAAACTCAGCAGAAGCTGCGTCAATTCCTGCCGGAAGAAGCGGCGGTAAAAAACCCGGTGGATATGATTGCCAGCGCCAACGCGGAAACCTACAGCAAAACTCTGAAAACAGTGCTGCGGGAAAGGCAGGTGGATGCGGTAATGGTCATCATCGTGCGGCCGCCGGTCAATACAACTCCGCGAATGATCGCCGAGAGCTTTCGGGATATATTGGGCAAAAAACCGGTCTTCGTGGTGCTGATGGCACAACATGACGAAAGCTGCGGACTGGATATTTTTCAGGAACTGAAGCTGCCGGTGTATGCCTATCCCGAATCGGCGGCGCGGAGTATTGCCGCTATGCTGCAGTACCAGGATTGGCGCTCGGCAGCAAAGGGAAAAGTCCGCAAATTCCCGGTAAAATCCCATGTGCTGCATCATATTTTTGAAGCGGCCGCCGCGGAGGGACGAGAGCATTTGCGCAGCCAGGAAATCAATACAATTTTAAAGACCTATGGTTTTCCGCTTCCCTTCAGTGCGGTGGTGCAGTCCCCGCAGGAGGCAGTTAAAATTCACCGGGATCTGCAAAAGCCGCTGGTGCTGAAGATCGAGTCCGATAAAATCATCCACAAATCTGATATCGGCGGTGTGCGGGTCAATCTGGATTCCCCGGAAAAGATAGAACAGGCATTCCGGGAAATTATGCAGAACGCCCTTAAGGTGGTCAGCGGAGATGAAATCAGCGGCATATTTGTGCAGGAGATGGTATCCGGCGGGAGGGAAGTGGCACTGGGAATGACCCGTGATCCCAATTACGGCCCGCTGCTGATGTTCGGGATGGGCGGTATTTTCGTGGAGGTGTTTAAAGATGTGAGTTTCCGGCTGGCACCGCTAACCGACCGTGATGCACGGGAAATGATAGCTGAAATCAAGGGAAATCCCATTCTGCAGGAATTCCGCGGACAACCGGCAGTGGATACAGATCTGATCGTGGAAACCATTCAGCGGCTTTCCCAACTGGTCAGCGACTGGCCGCAGATTGCGGAAATGGACCTGAATCCTTTTGTCGTGTCCGCCCGGCGGGAAAACTGTAAAATTGTGGATGCGCGGATTCGGCTGAACCTGTAACCGGACCCCTCCCGGAAGTTCTGTATTTTGCACCCATGCAGGTCCCTCCGTTCATGAAAAAATAAATTAATCTGATATGGATTGCTTTCCGATATTTCTTAATTGAGGGGGAAGGTCCGGCTGTTTGTAACTGCAGGAAACCTTTGCTCCTCTGCTGCATAGGAATTATTAAAATTATATTCTAACCGGAAAAGAAGAAAAGGGATTTCATTTGCCAAGGTATTCTTCATTACTGTTACTTCTCACATCTCTGCTTTTTCAATTAACACCGGCAGCGGCACAGGACTATTTGTGGCCGACCGAGGCCAGTCAACTTATGACCAGCAGTTTCTGCGAATTCCGCCCGCGCCATTATCATGCGGCTCTGGATATTAAAACCTGGGGTAAAACCGGATACAAATGTTTTGCGGTGGAAGACGGCTATGTTTCCCGGGTGCGGGTTTCCGCCTATGGTTACGGCAAAGCATTGTATATCACCTTAAAGGACGGCCGCATTGCTGTTTATGCTCACCTGAAGCGGTTCTCCCCCGCACTGGAAAGTTATGTGGATCAGGTGCGCCGGGAGCAGCAAAAGTATAAAGTGGATCTCTATTTGAAGTCCAACCAGTTTCCGGTTAAAAGAGGGGACATTGTTGCTTTTACGGGCCGCACCGGTATCGGATATCCCCATCTCCATTTCGAAATCCGCAATGCAAGGCAGGAACCGCTGAATCCGCTGCGTTTTTATCCCGATATCATCAAGGATAAACTGCCTCCTTTAATATATCAGGCAGCGCTCTTTCCATTGGAAATCGGATCTACTATAAATTTCAATGGCGACACCCTTTTTTACCGCATGCGGCCCACCACCCGTTTCCGGGCGCCGGATACAATATTTGTCACCGGACGTGTGGGCCTGGCAATGAAAATCAACGACCGCGCGAATGGCGCCGATAACCTATTCGGGTTTTACAGCGCCCGCATGTGGATTGACGATTCGCTGGTTTATCAGGTTCAGTATGATTCCTTTTCATACGCGGAAACCCATTTAATAGAGTTAGACCGCAATTTTTCACTGCACCAGAAAGGGAAGGGCGTTTTCCATAATTTTTACCGGCATCCCGCCAATGGGCTGCCCCATTATGGAAACACCCCACGGGGGGGAGGCATTCTGGATTCCCGCAAACTGACCCCGGGTCTGCACAACCTGCGCATTCACATTGAAGATTTTAGCGGAAATTCAGCGGAATATGAGATGTCCTTCCGCAGCGGAGAACCGCCCCGCCTCAGTTATGACCTCTACCGCCGGCTGGATGACGTGTTGTTCCTGCGCATGCAGTCGCCGGTACCGCTTGCCGGGCTCCAGGTCAGAACTCATACAAGTCTGAGCGGCAGCGGAACCCTGCTGCCCCTGAAAGAAGTGGGTGAATTGGTTATAGCCGGTGCCCACAATTATACCCTTTCCGCCCGGCTTCCCGGCCAGTACAGCGATGCCGGATTTGAGGTAATGGGTACCACAGATGCCGGCATCCCCAGCCATCCGCTTTATTTACCGCCGCTGCAGCCCGTGTTCAAAGAGGATTCGCTGCTGCAGGTCCGGAAAGTTAATATTAAACCCTTCTGGGTTGAAGTGGAAGTGCGGGTGAATCACCGCCAGCCGGTATTTTTCCTGGATAAACATCTGCAGAACATTCCGGGGATTTACCGGATTACTAAAAGCGATTCCGAGTTTATTCTGCAAATACCGCCGTATCAACTTGTGCCCGCCGAACAGGCCTTTCATTTCCGGCTGCAGGATCATGTAACGGATTTTACCGTCTGGGAACCGGGTGAAAACAAGCGCCTTTCCGCCCGCAACGGGCTGCTGACAGTTAACCTCCCCAAAAGTGCTTTTTACCGGGCAACCAATGTATGGGGCCGCCAGGTTGCAGACCCCGCGCCGGAAAAAGATTATCGCCGGGCAGCGCCGGTATTTGCACTGCACCCTTATGACCAGCCCATGCTGCAGGGGGCGCGCATTCACTTTCAGGTACCGGATTCAGCCGCCGGTTTAAACGGGCTGGGGATGTATTATCACACCGGCAGGGGAAGCTGGCGGTATTTGCCTTCCCGCTGGGACCCCGCTTCCCGCAGCTTTTCCACCCGCATTACCAGTATGGAAAAATTCACCATTTTACAGGATACCCTGCCTCCGCTTATCCGCCCCCGGCAATCCATTTCGGGAGGCGTTCTGCAAAGCCGGAATGGCTATGTTTCCTTTACAGTGCTTGATCAGATGTCCGGCATCGGCCCCGAATCCAATATTCAAATATTCATCAATAACCGCTGGCAGCTTTTTGATTACGATCCCGAAGAAAACCTGGTCAGCCTGATAATACCTGATGCTGATTCCCCGCAAAGCTTAAAAATGACCGTGCAGGATAACAGCGGGAATTTAACGGAACGCCAGTACCGGGTGCGGTAACAGAGTTCGGATAAGCAATTTGGTTTGGAATACCTCTACCGGTTTTCCGGTTTTAAACACGGGACCGGTTTATAACTGGATTTCACGGGTCAAATCCCTTATGTTGACAATCCGAAAAGATGTCCTAATAAAAGCGGGTTTTTCCGGCAATTTTTTTCCTGTCTGTTCCTCTTCATCTCCCTGCTTGTTTAACTGATTCTACATTTACCTGCTTCACAATCCTTTGCGCACTATTAGATTTTAACTTCACTGCTATGGCATCTTGTTGGCTGGAATAAAACGGATTTGGATTTTTTGTGAGGAAATATGGGAAACTCCCGATAGTATGGGCAGTATGGATGATGTGTAACTGTTAATGAGGATTATTTCAATGAGGCGATTCTTTGCCCGTTACAGTCTGATCTTATTTTTAATGATAATGGCCGGATGCAGCATCGACAAACCGGTAATGCCGAAATGGGAAGTGCCGCTGGTGCTTCCCTTCAGCCCGGAAAAAATTGTATTTGGTGAAGAACTGGTGAATGACAGCACCATTGTTTCCATCGGCGACAGCCTGTTTATTCATCTGAACGGGCAAATTAATTCCGATTCACTGAACCTGACCATTCCCGCACAGGATACACTGGTGCGCTTCACAGTAGATACCCTGCAGGCGGATACTCTGGATGGGCTGAACACCGGATTCATCGGGATCAGCGATTTGCTGCCGGAACTGGAGCAAAATATCGGACAGCCTTTTTATTTGCCGCAAATGAATTTCGGTATTTCTTCCCGCCAGGTTCCAGGCAGCGAATTTAAACGGGTTAAGATTGAAGAAGGAAAAATCCGGGTCACCCTGTACAACAATTTACCGATCACCATCGGCCCCAATGCCCAGTCCCCCCAGGGCATAAAAATAAAGGTGCTGGATGATTCCACCGGCACTCAGATCAGCGAAGTGCTCATCAGCGATCCCATTCCGCCCGGAAGCAGCGGCAGCGGTACCGCACCGTTAACCGCAACCGATCAATGGGTTAACACCCCCTTGAGGCTTTCCTACAATATTGCAGTGGCATCCGATACAATGTTTACCGTAACCCAGGACCTGCTTGATAATGCCGGTTATGAAATCGATTTAAAGTTTTTTGATCTGAAAGTGCTGGAAATTGTGGGTAAGGTGCCGGCACAAACCCTCACCCGCCGCCGGCAAATGAGGCTTCAGTACAGGGATCAACTGGTCAGTGCTTCAATCGCGAAGGGCCAAATCGGATTTGAAATTACAAACCCTCTGCCCATTGAAGCTTATGTGCAGGTTACCCTGCCGGAATTATTTTCGCCGCTACAGCGCTCTTTTACACATCCTTTTGTGGTCCCGCCGAACAGTTCCATCACAGACCTGATTAACCTGAAGGATTTTGAACTGAAGAACAGCCAGAATCCCGGATCTGTTTTAAAGGATTTGCATTTCATCATAACCGCAGCCACACAGGCCTCCCAGAATTTTGTCCATATGCGTATCTCGGATGAGGTGGAAATTGATTTTTCTATGGCGCCGGTCCGGCTCAAATCTTTTGAGGGAATCCTTGCGGCAGATACCCTCTTTCTGCCTTCAATTTTAGAAAGCAATATCGCTTCCTACGAAGAGCTGGAGGACAGCGGCATTCATTTCAGCGGAGCGGAATTTACGCTTGGTTTTAACAACCAGGCCGCCATCGAAAACATGAACCTTAATTATAAATTAACCGGTTATCACCGGGATAAATACGGGGTGCTCTCGGATTCGGCCAATATCGAATTTATTGACGAACCCATAGATTTATCAGGAATAGAACGAATTCTGCTCAGCGGAAGCCAGGTGGATGATTTCCTGAATATATTCCCCACCGATATTTCCGGTCAGGGCATTATCAGTTACGGTGGATATGCAACTATTGCAGACTGCGCCGCCTTCCAGGGAGATTATAGTTTTACCACCCCATTCCGTATCAGAATTAAGGATGCCGTCCCGATCGAAATTAATCCGGATACCCTTCGGAAAAAAGATATTGATAATGATCTGCGTCATTCCGCCGGTGATGAAATTCGTTCCGCCCGCTTCAGCGGCACCATAAAAAACTTAAGCCCGCTGGGAGGCCGGGTGGAAATGATTGTCAGTGCAGACCCGCTGCATACGGACATATACGACAGCAGTTATTTCAACCCTGATCTTGAATTCATAAAATCCATCCGCTTCCAAAAGGCAGTAAAGGACCCGATCAGCGGTTTAATTAGCGAACCCGCGGAAAGCAGTCTTGATTTTGAATTGTCGCAGGAGGAATTAACACTCTTTCAGACCCCGCCCCTGAGAGTCGGGTTTCTGGTGAAGCTGTCCGATACCAACGGCTATGTTTTACTGCGGGGGAGCAATTATCTGGAAATTTCCGGACAGTTCGAAATTCAGTTTCTGGTAAAAGAATAAAGGGGTAAAGGAAACATTGAAACGGATTATTATAATTGCAGATACATTACTGTTTCTTCTTTTAGGGACATCGGGCCATTCTCAATATTTAACAGATCCGCGCAGCCTGGGAATGGCCGGCAGTAATATTGCCATTACCGAAGGGAACGAATACCTGGGCGGTAATCCGGCAACACTTGCTGTTAAACGATCCTTTAATTTTGAATTACAGTTGCTCAGCGCTCGGCTGGCGATTCAAAACAACAGCTACTCCCTGCAGGAATACGACCGCTATTTTACCACAGGGGATACCCTGAGCCCATCCGAAATTGACCGGATGCTGGGATACATCCCGGATGACGGGCTCCGGGCGGATATGCAGTTCGGGGTAAAATCTTTCGGTTTCTTCGCCCCGCCATTCAGTTTAAGCCTCAGCGGTATGGGAAATGTTTTTGCGGAGCTGCCGAAAGATGCTTTACGCTTTCCATTTTACGGAAATCGTGATATTAAGGAATATTCATTACGGGGATTGGAGGGGGAAGGCTGGGGAGCAGCCGCTGTCAATCTGGGTATCGGAATTCCTTTTACCTCCTTAATGGAAAACACGTTCGACTTTTTTGCATTGGGGGTTACCGCTAAATATATCAAAGGGATGCAGTATGCAGAAATTCAGGCGGCCGATGGCTACTTTGTAACCACTCCGGAAGTTCTCAGCGCGAATGCTTTTATCGAAACGCTGCGCAGCAGCAGCGGCGGCGGTTTTGGCATTGATCTGGGTTTATTGGCGGAATGGGATCAACGCTGGACAATATCTGCCGGCTTTACGAACCTGATGGGCTCGATGAGGTGGGGTAATGCGGAAATTCGCCGCTATGAGTTCCGGATGGACAGCGTCAGCATTAATCAGGCCGATTCCCTGGGAACCGTGGAAAGGGATACCAGCTTTGCAGTAGGCGATTTTGCCACCCGTCTTCCTCTGGCGGCCAATGTGGCTGTGGCATATCAGATGTCACCAAAGCTGGTTCTCAGCGGCGCCTGGCGGCAGGGATTGAACCGCTCCATGGGCAACAATACCACCCCCCTTATTTCCGCAGGTACAGAATATAAACCCATTCCGCTGCTGCCGCTGCGAATGGGAATGGCAGTGGGCGGTGCAAACGGTTTTGCGCTGGGGCTGGGTTTTGGAATTGACCTTAATTTCTGGCAGCTTAATCTGGGATATCTCAATCATAACTTCCGCTGGTTTCGCAGCAGCCGCAGCATTGAACTGGCCATAAGTACCCATTTCCGTTTTTAATTTCAAAAATTGGCGGGAATCACCAATGAAGCGGGACAGCAGACCAAGACCGGGTTGATGTAAAAACATCTCCCAAATACCCCCATATTAAAAAGGGAGCAACTTTTTAAAAGTTGCTCCCTTTTTCAATTCAGCCTCCGGTAGTCAAGGCATCCGGATTTTATCGGCCCGGTAATTCTCAGGATATTTTACATATGCATTGTACGGCCCGGATATACCCGAATTGCTTTATTCAATATTTGAATAGAGCGCCGCATCGCCTGCACATTGAGGACAAAAGCAATCCGAACTTCGTCTTTCCCCTGCCCCGGTGTGGCATAAAAGCCGTTTGCCGGCGCCAGCATTACCGTTTCACCTTCATCATCATACTCTTTTAACAGCCAGGCTGCAAAATCATCCGCGTCCTGCACCGGCAATTTTACAATGGTATAAAAAGCACCTTGCGGTTTAAGAGCCACCACACCGGGAATTTTACCCAGTTCTTCAAAAACAACATCCCGCCTCTTACGATATTCAGCAATTACCTCATCAAAATAACTCTGCGGCGTATCAATGGCTGCTTTTGCGGCAAGCTGTTCCATTGTGGGCGGGCACAGGCGGGCCTGTCCCAAACGGAGAGCGGTTTTTAAGACCTCCTTATTGCGGGTGACGATACAACCCACCCGCGCCCCGCAGACACTGTAGCGTTTAGAAATGCTGTCCAGTAAAACAGCCCGTTCGGCGATGCCCTGCAGATGGAGCACGGAAGTATATTCCGCACCTTCATAAATGAATTCACGATAAACTTCATCGGAAAAGAAAAAGAGATCATGCTTCAGGACCAAATCCCGCAGGGCCTCCATTTCCTGCCGGGTGTAAACGTAACCGGTGGGATTATTAGGTGTACAAATCATTATCGCGCGGGTTTTGGGGGTAATCTTTTCTTCAATTTCTTCAATGGGCGGCAGCTTAAATCCTTCTTCAACATTGCTGGTTACCGGTATAATTTTAATACCGGCTTCCACTGCAAAACCGTTGTAATTGGTGTAAAAAGGTTCGGGGATTATGATTTCCTCACCGGGATCCATTGTAGCCATCATTGCAAAAATAATGGCTTCGCTGCCGCCGGTGGTCACCACAATTTCTTCGCTGGTGATGTTGATGTCGAACCGCCCGTAATATTCCGCCAGGGCGTCCCGGTATTCCCACAAACCGGCTGAATGGCCGTACGGCACCAGTTGCATTTCATGATGCCGCAGGGCGTTCATGAATTCTTCAGGAGAATGAATATCAGGCTGTCCGATATTTACATGATACACTTTCACTCCGCGGCGTTTGGCTGCTTCCGCAAAAGGGACC
>JBAPTX010000242.1:0-3518 GCA_049282375.1 Calditrichia bacterium | reverse complement strand
GGTGAAGTCCTGGGGCTGCTGGGCCCTAATGCCGCCGGGAAAACAACTACCATGAAAATTCTGACCTGTTACATGCCGCCGACTTCCGGAAGCGCCCGGGTGGCGGGGTACGACATCTGGGAAGAGCCGATGGAAGTTAAAAAGCGCATCGGTTATCTGCCGGAAAACCCGCCATTATACACTGATCTCCGTGTAACCGAATACCTGAATTTTGCCGCAAAAATCAAGGGGATTCCCTCCGGCAGCCGCAAAGCAGCCATTGATACTGCCATTGAAAAAGCTGCCCTGCAGTCCGTCCATCATCAGGTAATCGGCAGCCTGTCCAAAGGATTCCGCCAGCGGGTGGGTCTGGGGCAGGCGCTGCTCAACGATCCTGAAATACTGATTCTGGATGAGCCCACCGTAGGTCTGGACCCGCGGCAGATAATTGAAATTCGTGAGCTGATCAAGGGGCTTGGCGGGGAGCATACCATCATTTTATCCACCCATATTCTGCCCGAAGTGGAAATGACCTGCGGTCGTGTGGTCATTATTAACGAAGGAGAAGTGGTGGCTCAGGATACTCCCGGCAATCTGACCCACCGCCTGAAGGGAAATGAAAGAACGATTGTGGAAATTTCCGGGCAATCTGCCGTGGCCAAGCAGGTGATCCAGCAATTAAGCGGGATTGTCAGCCTGCAGCAAAGCCCTGTTTCCGAAAATTCACGGGTGCGGCTGGTGGTGGAAACCAGTACCGACATGCGCAATGAAATTGCCAGAGCGCTGGTTCAAAACGGCCTGGAATTATACGAACTCCGCAGCGAAGCCTATTCACTGGAAGATATTTTCCTGCATCTGACAACCCGAGAGGAGGTGGCGGTATGAAAACCCTTGCGGTATTCCAGAAAGAGATAAAGCACTTTTTCTATTCACCCATTGCCTATATCGTTATTGCCCTGTTTACCGGAATTGCCGGGCTGTTCTTTTATCTTTACCTGAGCCAGTTCGTCAACGCAGCCATGATGGATATGATCCGCTCCCAGCAGTTCCGGCAGCCGCCGCAAACCTTTAATGTGAACCTGCAGCTTATCCGCCCCTATTTCTGGAATCTGGCGCTGATCTCTCTGTTTGTGCTGCCGCTGGTTACCATGCGGCTCTATTCCGAAGAAAAGAAAAGCGGAACAGTGGAACTGCTTTACACCACCCCTTTATCAGTCACAGATATCGTCCTCGGCAAGTTCTTCGCCGGAATCGTTTTTTACATCATTATGCTGATCCCCACCATGATTTTTATGGCTTTGCTGTTTATTTACGGTGACCCGGAATTCGGTCCGGTAATTTCCGGTTACCTGGGTTTAATCCTGCTGGGAAGCGCCTTTATTTCCGGCGGGCTGTTTATTTCCTCTCTCACTGAAAATCAGATCATTGCCGCAATCGGCGGATTCGGCCTGTCCCTGCTGCTGTGGGTGATCGGCTATGCCGGACAGTTTGCCGGCCCCGCGCTGGGAGAATTCCTGAACTATGTTTCCATTACCAACCATTTCGAGGATTTTGCCCAGGGGGTTATTGACACCCGGCATGTATTTTACTATCTGCTGTTCTGCACTTTAGGGGTTTACCTCACCCTTAAATCAGTGGAGTCGGTTAAATGGAGGGCCTGATAAATATGGACAGCAAATATATGAAATGTGGATATTTCATACTTTCGGGAGGATTTTAAAACAATGAGAAAATATGCCAACATTGCCCTTGTTGTGGGCATTATCATGATTATTTACGCCCTGGTTACTTTTTCCCTGAATCAGATTTGGGGCTGGGCTTCCACCGTTTCGCTGGTTTTGGGAATCCTGTTAGCAGCAGTCGGGATTTATTTCCGGATTCAGACCCGCCAGAAAGAGTTTCAGCGGCGCACCCTGGTTTCGGGTGTTCAGGTGGGCGTTTCCGTGCTGATTCTGCTGGGTATTCTGGTTCTGCTGGCATTCATTACCAGCCGTCACCACGCCCGTGCCGATCTTACCGCAAAAGGATTATACAGCCTGGCGGAACAAACAAAGTCTGTGCTGAACAATCTGGAAAAAGATGTTCAGATTTATGCGTTTTATAATCAGACCGATCAGCCGATGGCGGAAGACCTGCTGGATGAATACAGCTACCGTTCGGATCATGTGAATTTTGAGTTCATTGATCCCAACAAAAAACCCCAGATTGCCCGCCAGTATAATGTAACCCAATACAATACCATTATTGTAGAAAGCGGCAGTAAACGGGAAACGGTAAACGAACTGTCCGAAAGCAATTTGACAAATGCCCTCATTAAAGTAACCCGGGAGCTGGATAAGGTGGTTTATTTCACCACCGGGCATGGAGAGCGCAATATTGAAGAGGAAGGTCCCAAGGGATTCAGTTTTGCTGCCGAGGGCATCCGGCGCGAGAATTATAAGGTGAATACGCTGAATCTGGCTCAGCAAAAATCAATTCCGGAAGACTGTGCAGTTCTCATAATTGCCGGGCCTACCAGCGAATTTTTCCCGTTTGAACTGGACAGCATCAGGCAGTATCTGGAGAATGGCGGTAAGCTGATGGCGCTGATCGATCCGCAGTGGAAACCGGCGATTGTTGAATTTCTGTCCGGATATAAAATAAAAGTAGGAAATAACATTGTGGTGGACGGCAGCGGTGTGGGGCAGCTTTTCGGCATGGGCCCGGAAGTGCCGCTGGTCAGCCAGTATCAGGATCATCCCATTTTTCAGGATTTCAGCGCCATGACGTTTTACCCGCTGGCCTGTTCGGTGGAAAGCATGCAGGAAGGCGAAAGCGGCTATACCAGTGAGGTGCTGTTCCGCAGTTCTCCGGGAAGCTGGGGAGAAGTGGATTACACAAACCGTCAGGTAGAATTTAATCAGGACCGTGATCTGCAGGGTCCGGTGCCGCTGGCAGTGGTTTCCGGTAAGACTCTCGGTACGAACGAAAAATCCCAGTTGCTGGTTATCGGCGATTCAGATTTTGCTACTAATGCCTATATCCGCAACGCCGGAAACAACGATGCTTTTTTAAATGAAATCAACTGGCTGGCGGAAGAAGAGGACATGATCACCATCCGTCCCAAGGAAATGGAAGACAGCCGGGTGAGTCTCACGGCCCGCGACAGCAAGGTTGTACTCTATGTCAGTGTTATTGCCCTGCCGCTGCTGGTGATCGGCGCGGCTGTGTTTGTGTATTACCGGCGCCGGTGAAACAGTGCATACCGGTTAAAAATATTTATCCGATTTATGAACTGTTTATCCCTTCAGGAGATGATAAGTCATGGGGATTTTCAAATGATTTGGCTTTGAAACCGGCTGATAGCTGAACACTGAAAGCTGAAAGCCCGAAAGCGGAGGTTTTTTAAAATGAAATGGAGAAACACCCTAATTCTTTTTGTCATTCTGGCGCTGCTGGGCGGTTATTTCTACTTCGTTGAAGTGAAACAGCAGCGCGCAAAGGAAGAAAGGGAAGAAACAGCAAAACAGGTTTTCCCGGATGAAAATGCAGACAGCATT
>JBAPTX010000241.1:0-4111 GCA_049282375.1 Calditrichia bacterium | reverse complement strand
ATGTTCTTCTTAATAACATACGGAATGATTAATCTGGCGGTATTTATACAGCAGGGAATGAAAATAATAAGCTTCCGGCCCACTTTTAAAATTCCCCAGGTCGTTTCTTTCCTCGGCGCAGCCGGATGTTTTTTTATGATGTTTCTGATTAATACCGTCTTCAGTATTGTGGCGATATTCGTGATTATCGCCCTTTATACCTGGCTCAGCAGAAAAGGATTGAAATCCGAGTGGGGGGATATTCGCGGCGGACTGTTTCTGGTGCTGGCGGAGAGAGCTTCCCGCATTGCCGCCAAATTCCCCCGCCATCAGATCTCCTGGAAACCGGACCTGCTCATTCCCATAGACGATCCGAAAGTCTGGTCGGGATCACTGCTGTTCATCCGCAACATTGCTTATCCCTCCGGCAGCATTTTCGCATTTACGGTAAAAGATCATGATATTGATGTGACCCAGAAGGAATTAAATAATTTGCTGATTCCCCTGCACAACCAGAATCTTTTAATTCACTCCACTATTATCGAAGATGGTGAGTTCCTGCACGGTGCCCGCCTGGTAATTCAGACGCTTAAAGCGGGGGCGATGCGCCCGAATACGTTGTTCCTGACTCTTGGAAAAGACGCCGCAAAAGATTACGTAATTGAAGAGTTAACCCGCCATTCTACCCGGCATAATCTGGGGGTCATCATCCTTCGCCAGCATCCCCGGCTTGCTTTTGGAATGCAGAAGAATGTTAACCTGTGGTTGCGGGACAGAAGCCCCAACTGGCATCTTGCTGTATTGATTTCCCTGCAACTGCAGCTGAACTGGGAAGGCCGCATCAACTTAATTACCGCCACCACACGGCCGGCTGAGGAGAAAAAGCTTTATCAGTTTCTGGAACAGTTAAGCGATCAGGCCCGGCTTCCCTCTCTAACAGAATTTTATGTACTGACCGGGAATTTTAAAGAAACGATGAAACGTGCTCCGAAGGCAGATATTAATATCTTCGGGTTGGGGGATATTCTGCCTTTCCCCTTCATGCGTGAGGCGCCGGAACTGGCGAATTCATCCTGTCTGTTTATAAAAGATTCCGGCTGGGAAAGCGCTCTGGTTTAATTTTTTCATAAAATAAAATGAGGCTATGTTTAACTGCCCATACCCCCCTCGAATTATTCTGTTTAACTTTGAAAGAAAACGAGGCCTGTTGACCTAAATTCCCTGGGAGCCCTTTTTCTTTTGCCCGTTGTAATTAACGGATTATCCGCTTTATCTTCAGTTAAACCGGGCTGACCGGCACCTAAAAGAAAGCGACGCAATGCACTGGATCTCAGAAGAAATTTATTCGCAGATAGAAACATACCTGAAGCATTCATCAAAAAATTCTCTGATTTTGCTGCGCGGAGAAGAAGGTATGGGAAAAAGCAGAATAATCCGGTCTCTTGCTGCAGAAAATGAACCTGTTTTTGCGCTGGTTTTCCACTGCGATTTTGAAAAGGAAAGGATGCCGGAAGGCCGCTTGTTTCATCCTCATCAAATTAAAGCTTTGTTGAAAAATCATTTGCGGACTGAAAATTTTTTATCCGGGTTCAGTGAAAAACAGCGTCAGGATATTCTGCTGCTTTTGAATAACACAGGCACTTTTAATGAGGAGGATAATGAACGTCTGTATGATTTTCTGCTGCAGTTTATGCATTTCTTGTCCGAAACCCGTAAACTGCTGATTGTATTTGAGAATATCCAGCAACTGAATTATGCCGGTCTGGAGAGCCTGCAGCAGTTTTATATGCAGTTGCATCATCTGCCGGTTGTATTATTTCTTACGGCAGCAGGAGACAATCCCCTGCGGGGGTATCTGGAACCGGATGCGGAATTTCTGCTTCAAACACCATCCATGCAGTGGGTGGAGAAACAGATCGGCTCTCATTACCCTACTTCGGCGCTTAATGCGCGGCTGATTACAAATCTCATTTATCTGAAAAGCGGTGGTAATCTGCTTAAACTTCGTTTTTTACTGGAAGGCATTTTCCGGCCGCTGGTGGAAGAAGCAGGGGATCAATACCTGAACATTGAATCCCTGCGGCAAATACGAATTTCCGGGGATTGGCCGGAAATTTTCAAACAGGCTTTTAATTCCATGGCCGAAGCCGAGCAGCAATTCTGGGTATTTATGGCCAGTCTGGATCAGCCTGTTCCGCTTGCAGATCTGCAAAAGTTAATGGAAAAAACCGCTGTAAAAATGACCCGGTTAGAGCGCTGGCTGCAAGGCGGATTTCTGCAAACCGGATTGGCCGAAAACCGCAATATTTATTATTTGGGAAACCGCGCCTGGCAAAACTGGCTGCAGCATCAGAAACCACTGGAAGAAATTAAGGGGCTGCTGCTGGATTTTTATAATTTGCAGAAAAAAGGCATGCTGCAGGAGCGCTATTCCTTTTCTCAATTATTATATGAAGTGGGTGAAATGTCCGCCGCCATGGAAACAGCACGGCTGGAAGTTGATCAGAACTTGCAGAAAGGCGCTCTGACTGTTGCCGCTGACCGCCTTTATTTTATTCTGCGCAGGATCCGGATTCATCCGCAAACATCTGTTAATTCACAGCAGATTTTGCATAAACTGGCTGATGTATATTACCGGATGGGCGCATGGGAAAATGCTTTCGAGACTTTCCGCCAGTTACGGGAGGAGTTCTCCCCGGCAAATGATGTCGGAGAGTCGCTGGATTTATCCCTTTGGCTGGATATTAATTTGAAGATGGTAGCGGCTTTGATAGAAATGGATGCTTACCATGAAGCCCGTTATCTGCTGCGGGAAATCCGCGTAAAAGAGTTTTGTGATGAATTAAGTCTGGCCCGCTGCAGTGAACTGTCTGCGGATATCGAGATTAATCAGATTCATACATCGATTGCCGGCAAAAAATACCGGGCAGCACTCGCCGGCTTCATCAAATTTGACGAAAATCCGGCTGTTATAAGGGTTTACAATAAAATAAAAAAGCTGCCAGACAGTTCGGATGAAAAGCTGCTAAATCTGATTAATGAAGTACGGGAAAATGCCCCGCCCGGAAGTCAGATCTGGCGTATGCATTTTTTAAAGGATGAAGTGCGGATTCTGATGCAGTACAAATCCTATAAACCGGCCCTGGATAAGGCCTTGCACCTGAATAAGATGATCCGGAACCGCTATTATCCCCGCTGGGAATTACAAATAACCTTTTATTTGAGTGAAATTTACGCGCAACTGGGACAGTCCCATTCGGCCAGCAATCATCTGGAAGAATTGTTAAACAGCAAAAAAATACTGCATCGTTCCTCCTGGCAGGTCCAGGCCCATTTACAATTGGGTCTATTCCACAAAGAACTGGCTGAATACGGAAAAGCCTATAATGCACTGAAAACCGGGCTTGAGGTGGCCGAAATCCAGGAATTACCGGTGGAAGTCAACGAGATCAGGCTTCATTTAGGTCATTTAATGTTGCTGACTCACGGGCTGCTGCAGGCCCGGGAATTTTTACTGGCATCTCATCATTGGGCGGAAGTAAACCGCCATTCTGAACTTCTGCTGCTCAGCAAGTTTTACCTGGCCTATTATGAAATCCAGCAGGGAAGGGAAGTGCCGGCACGGCGGTATCTTGCTGAAGCAAAACCTCTGGTAAACCTGAGCGGCAACAGGATTGATTATTTGAATTATCTTTATTACTATGGCTTGTGGTGCCTGACGGCCGGGCGTTTAAAAGCAGCCGGGGAAATTAGCCGGGTTCTTCTCGTCAAAGGCGCCGATATTCCCCGCTACCGCAGTGCTGCCGATTATTTATTCATTCAGGTCCTTAGAGCCGGCAATGATTTTCAAACTGCGCAAGCCAAAACCGCTGAAGCACTTAACAGAATTTCGGAAATAAAACTTCCGCAAATTGAATATCTGCTGCGGTGCAGCGATGCCCGGCTGGCATTTCGTTCCGGTGATCATAATAGTTTTAAAGAAAAAGTGCGGACCGCTTATACGATTATTTCAAAAATTGCCAACGGAATGGAGGATAAAATTTTAAAAACCCAGTTTCTGGAAGCCCGGCAGCATGAAGATATTGTTAAATGGCATCAGGAACTGGAACCAAAATTAGCGCAGGGGGAAGTA
>JBAPTX010000240.1:0-4984 GCA_049282375.1 Calditrichia bacterium | reverse complement strand
CGTTATGGTTATTCCGTGCGCCATTTTTCCTATGACCTTTTGCATCCCCTGGGCCTATTTAACACCCCTTACCCGCCGGCCGGATGGGCCTGGGATTTTGATCAACAGAAAATCTGGCTTGCCTACAGCCAGTACCGCAGTGCCGGCCGTTTAAACCTGCAAACCGGTAATCAGGATTTTTATATATTTGACCCGCTGCGGCGGCCGGTGGATATTGCTTTTATTCCCAACAGCAGAACGACATATATATTGGATCAGCAGAAGCAAAATATTTATAAATTCCAGCAGCAGGCCCTGATTGATTCCTTCCCGCTGCCGGACGGCAGTGCAACCCGTATCGCAACCGACCTTAATTTTCATATATGGGTGCTGGATACTTCCCGCATTTTGCAGTTTTCCGCGAACGGATCAGCGGCTTTTCCGATTGAATTCTCCGAAGGTTTTAAAGGGCAGGACCTTTACATCCGGCAAAACCGGGTTTATGCTCTGGCCGTAAATATTAATAGCCGCCGGTCGGAAATTATCCGGCAGGATGTAAATTCGGCAAATACGGTAAGGGATATTTACGACGGACTTTTTACGGTTGTCAGAGAATCCCGAACTGCCGCCGCCTTCTGGGTGGGAGAATATATTGACCCCAATACTTCCCGCTGTGTGAAACTTTCCTTTAACGGCGAACGTCTTTTGGTTTTAGGTAACTTTATCAGTGTGGATGATATTCAAATTAATGACAATGATACTTCAATCGTTGTAGTGGACCGTTCCGGCAATGAAGTATCTTTATGGGATCCGCAGGGCCACAGAATATCTGCTGCCCGGCCTTACGACCCGATTAAAGTGGTGTTGCGCTGAACGGCGAATCTGTAACCATTGAGGAACACCGCAGGAATTAAAATCCATTCCTGTAAAATGCACCCTTCAATCAGCGAAAGTTGCTAATGCTGCAAAAATTTCTGAAAATACTTTATGTTTTACTGCCGCTGATCATCATTTTGATTTTTCTGATCGATCTGTTCTCCTTTTACAGCGGCATTGTTATCAGCCAGATTTTCTTTGTGCGGGAAATGATTATTTTCGGCATTATTTTTCTGGCGTATAATTTTATGAAGCATCATCTGCATTACGATGAACACTCCATCGGGCAAAACCTGAGCCGCTTATCCATTATTATTGCCGCCAATTACCTGATTAAATTTTTACTGGACATTTTTTTCGATCCCCTGTATTCAAACAGCTTTCCTCCTCTCTATCAGACCAAAAGCGCCATTTTTGTTTCGATGGTGATGGCCTTTGTCGCCGCCGTTACCTTTGTACCGGCCATCCTGATTTTAAAACAGCTCATCTTCTATAAACGGAAGAAACGCACCGCTTTATTTTTTAATCTTGTGCTGGGCCTGGCATTGCTGAATGCCCTTTCTGTCTTCTTCACCGAACAACCGGTGGGCTGGTTCCGCTTTTCCGCAGAAACCTTTGCCAATGATGTCACAACCCTGCTGATGGTCATATTCATCATCATTCTGTCATTCCGTAATGAATGGATTACATATCTTCCCCGGCGAATGAAGCTGATTTACTTTTTTGTGGGAATTCCCTTTTTTCTGGCTGTCTCCTTTCTGTTTGATTCCGCCTACCGCACACCCCTCCCGGCTTACAGTTTAACAATTGCAGCGCTTTCCTATTCCATGTGGTTATTTCTGGTTATTTATAGCGGCATTGCGCTTGTTAAATTGCTGTTTCATTTACCGACGGCTCGTGCCTTTGACCGGAAAATACGGGAACTGGATTCTCTTTATCAATTGGGAAGGGTGCTGAGCAGCGAAACACGCAGGGAAAAATTGCTGCAACTGATAACACAGCTTTCTTCTGAAGTTCTGGAAAGCGAAGCTACGTGGTTGGCACTTTACAACCCGCAGGAAAACAATTTTACTGTTGCCTCCTCCCGTAATCTGAATGAGGAGGAACTTGCCGGAAATCCCCTGCTGCAGATGACCAGCATGAATAAAACAATTGCCGCAAAAAAAGAAGCGCTTCTCATCAATGATGTTTCCCATAATCGTCAATTTCGGCACCTGCTGCAGTGGAATTCCAATGGCCGCACGATTATCGGGGCGCCTTTATACAATAGCCGCGATAAACTTACCGGTATTATTTATGCGCTGAAAACCAAAGAATACACCTTTGATGTAGATGATCTGTCTTTGCTGCAGGGCATTGCCAATCAAGCCTCTATTGCACTGGAAAATGCCCATCTGGTGCAGGCATCTATTGAACAAGAGCGTCTTGAACATGAACTGGAAGTCGCCCGGGATGTGCAGAAAAAATTACTGCCCCAGGTTATTCCCAATGTACAGAATTTCAGTATCGATGCCCTGAGTTTACCCGCATATGAGGTCGGGGGCGATTATTATGATTTCTTCTGGTATAAAGACGGCAAACCCGGCATTGTGGTAGGAGACGTTTCCGGTAAAGGGACTTCTGCTGCTCTGTATATGGCCGAATTTAAGGGTATCGTCCAGACGCTGGCAGACCATCATAATTCACCGTTTGAACTTGCTGCGGCAGCAAACCGCTTGATCTATCCCAATATTGAGCGGCATTTTTTTATCAGCGCCATTTTCGCCAAAATTGACCCCGATAAATGCCAGATCACATTCGCACGCGCAGGGCATACACCTATTCTCCACTGCGGAAATCATGATCAGGGGGCGAACAACATCTACACACCCGGACTGGGGCTTGGGCTGGATGCCGGTGACAGATTTGAACAGATATTACAGGAAAAAACGTTGTATATAAAGGACGGCGATACCCTCCTGTTTTACACAGATGGTTTGATTGAAGCCCGTGATCCCGAGGGCAATGAATTTGGTGAAGAACGCCTTTTGGATTTATTTACTTCCTGCACAGAAAACTCTGCCGAAAAGATAAAGGATAATTTATTGAACACTGTAGTGGACTTTTGCGGTAAGACGCCGCTGCATGACGATTTAACTTTTATTGTGCTGAAATGTAAGGCCCGGCAACCGGATACTCAGTAAACACATTAAACTAAACCGCATAACCTGAGTAAAAGATGACAAATAGTTTGGATTTAAATATTTGTATTATCTAATTTAAAGAGAGAGCCAAAAGGTGTTTTTAACAAGGCTCTGAGAAAAATTCTAAATTATTAAGATTTCAAAGTAGAGAATCGTTATCAATTTTTCTAAGTGCATAACATTTTAAATTTTAGGGCGTAAATCTTATACAGCAGCTTCAGGAGGGCTTAATGGACAAGTTTGAAGTATTTCAGCAGCGAGTGGATAATGTTGATATTCTCAATATTCAGGGTTTTCTGGATGCTCATACCGCCCCCAATTTTGAAAATGCCCTGCAAAAGCTGATCGATAATAACCGTTTCAATATCATTGTAAATCTTGATGGGTTGCAATACATCAGTTCTGCCGGTTTGGGTGTTTTTATGGGAGTAATTGAAGATATTCGGAATAATGACGGAGATATTAAAATTTGCTGCGCATCTCCAAAGGTATTCAAAGTTTTTGATCTGCTGGGATTTCCCAGTTTATACGAATTTTATGACAGGGAAGATGATGCGGTTAATAAATATAAAAGTTCCGAGAAAATCTAATCCACGGAATGGCAGGTGAATAGCATGAAAAGTAAGACCCGGAAAGGACAAAAGTTCCAGCTTAAACTTCCCATCAATACTGCAAATCTGGAAATTGTGCGTGATTTCGTTTCCAAAATAGCGCAGAATATGGGCTTCAGTGATGAAGAAATTCACCGCATTGAGTTAGCTGTGGATGAAGCCAGCACCAACGTAATTAAACATGCTTATCGCAATAGCAATGATTCTAAAAAAGTTCATTTTATTTATGTCGATGCCACTGCTTACGAAGACCGGCTGGAAATAAGCGTTGTGGATCAGGGGCAGGGATTTAATCCCGAAAAAATTAAAACTCCGGAAATGGAAACTTACCTGAAAAAAATGAGACGGGGCGGTTTGGGACTGTATCTGATTAAAACATTAATGGATAAAGTGGATTATTCCATAAAGCCCGGCGTGCGCAACCGCGTTAAAATGGTAAAATACATTTCCTGAGGCAAACATCAGGTCCTGCTCTCCCGGAAAATAAACCGTAGAGCGGTTATTTATTATGCCTAAATTACTTGACTATCTCTCTGAAAAATATCCGGTAGAAGATATAAAAACCATTAACAAAAGAATGGTGGAGTTATCTTCCCTGTTTGAAATCAGTCAAATACTGAATGCCTCTATTGAAATTAAAAACGTCTTAAATAATATTTTGTTGATCCCTATGGGCAGGCTGATGATTTCCCGCGGGATGATATTTCTTAAAGAGAAAAAATTCTTCCAGCCCCGGCTTGGTAAAGGAATTGCGGAAATGGGAAATGTGCAGCCACTCCCCTGCGCCTCCCTTTCTGCCGAATTTGAATCTTTTTTCCTGCCGCAAAATACGGAGAAGTGTCCGCAGGCTATAAAAGAAATTATGCATCAGCAGAAGTTCTCTGCGGTAATCCCCCTGAAATCTCAGGAAAAGACCATCGGCATTGCTTTTTATGGCCCGAAATTGAACCAGCAGCCGTTTTCCACCGAAGAAATTGATTTTCTGATTTCGCTTGCTAATTTATCTGCCACCGCTGTGGAAAATGCCCTTAAAGTTGATGAAATTAAAGATATTAACCGTCAACTGGATGAACGAATACAGCAGTTAAAAACACTGTTCGACATTGCTCAGGGTTTATCCGCAACACTGGAAAGCGATAAAATCCTTAAACTGCTGACCTACGCCCTGATGGGCCAGATGCTGGTCTACCATTATGCGGTTGTTATAATTAATGATCGGAGTTTACAGAAGGTGGAATGTAAGGGATTCCTGGAAGAGTCTGTGGAAAATATTGCTGCTCAAACTAAACAATGGCATAAAATTGAATCTGCATTGTTTGTCGCTGATTTTCCGGC
>JBAPTX010000239.1:0-2503 GCA_049282375.1 Calditrichia bacterium | reverse complement strand
AATCAGCGGCTGACCCGCAAAATGCTGCTGGCAAAATAAAAGCCCAAAGGGATGGCTTTCGCCACAGGCTGCTTAATTAAATCTCCAGCCAGAGATTCCAGGCCCCGCCACGGCGGGGCCTTTTTTTAATCAGCAGCCTGCATAAAAAGGTAACGCGTATTTTTACCGGGTACCAATACTTCCCGGGCAGATCTGTGTTCCGCCCGGACGCCACACCCGTCTTCTTCTATTCTTTTCTGCCGGTGGCCTTCTCCATTATTTCCGACATGCGCCTGATGAACTCCGTGGGGGAATCCAGATTATCCTCCAGCAGCAGCGCCCCTTCGTACAACTGCAGGATGCTGCTGCGCAGCAGCGGGTCTTTTGAATCCCGCAGGGTAATAGCCGCCAGGTTCTTGATCAGCGGGTGACGGGTATTGACTTCCAGTATCTTTTTGGAGCGGGTGAATTCCTGATTCATCATCCGCATCATCTTCTCCATCTGGCTGTCCATACCCTCTTTGCCGCTCACCAGGGTTGCCGGGGAGTCCACCAGCCGTTTGGATTCAACCACATCCTCCACCTTGTCCCCTAACGTCTCCTTAAATACATTGATAATGCTTTTCTTCAGATTGTCGCTCAGCGCTTCCTGTTTTTCGGCCGTATCTTCTTTTAAATCCAGATCGGCTTTATCGATGGATTTCAGCGGTTTTTTGTCGAACTCGTTTATGGAAGGCACCACAAACACATCCACCGGTTCGGTCAGCAGCAGCACTTCGATGTCATTTTTGCGGAAATACTCCAGCTTAGGATTGCGCCGGATAAGGTCCGGATTTTCCCCGGCAATGTAGTAAATCTCCTTCTGATCGGACGGCATGCGCGAAATGTAATTCTGCAGGGAAGTCAATTCGTCCTTTGCGGTAACGGTGGATTCGAAGCGCAGCAGATTGATGATTTTTTCCCGGTTGGTGAAATCGGAATTCACGCCCAGCTTGAACAGCGGCCCGAACTGGGTGTAGAATTGTTTGTACTTGCCGGCTTCATTTTTGGCCATTTCGTCCAGGAAGGAAAGCAGCTTGCCCACCATCACGTTGCGGATTTTCACCATTGTAGGGCTGTTCTGCGTCCATTCCCGCGAGACGTTCAGCGGCAGGTCTTCCGTATCAACTACACCTTTGATAAACCGCAGGTATTCCGGCAGCAGCTCTTTGGCATCGTCCTGAATGAAAATTTTATTGCTGTAAAGCTGCAGCGTTTTTTCCTGCTCCTCCCGCATCATAAAAGGCGGCGCAGTTTTGGGAATGAACAACAGGGCCTTAAAGTTGACCGATCCTTCGATGGACAGGTGCAGATGCGCCAGGGGGTCTTCAAAATCATTGGAAATAAATTTATAAAATTCGTTGATATCGCTTTCCTTCTGCTCGCTTTTGGGAAGCTGCCACAGGGCGGTTACCCGGTTGATCCGTTCTTTGCCCAGGAAAATGGGGAAATCCACAAAATTGGAATAGCGGTTCACAATTTCCTTGATGCGGTAATCGTGGGCAAACTCTTGCGAATCTTCCCGCAGGGTAAAGCTGATTCGGGTGCCGCGGGCCTGCCGCTCGATTTCCTCGATCATGAACTTGCCTTCCTCCAGCGACTTCCAGCGGTAGGCTTTGGAATCCGGGTCGGCGTGGCGGGTCTCGATGGTCACTTCGTCCGTAACCATAAATACCGAATAGAAGCCCACACCAAACTGGCCGATCAGATTGCCGTCCACTTTTTTCTCCTGCGCCTGCATCTGTTTGATAAATTCCAGGGTGCCGGAGCTGGCAACGGTGCCGATTTCATTGAGCAAATCGTCCCGGGTCATCCCGATGCCGCTGTCTTCAATGGAAAAGGTGCGTTTTTTTTCATCCACTTCAATTTTGATTTTCAGCTCCGCTTCCGGGTCCACCACGTTTTTGTCGGTCAGCATGCGGAAGCGCATTTTATTCAGGGCATCGGAGGCATTGGAGACCAGTTCCCGCAGAAAAACTTCCTTGTGGGTGTAAAGGGAATGAATAATTAAATTCAGAAGCTGCTTCATTTCCGCTTTGTATTCAAACGTTTCGCTGCTTTTTTGCTGTTGTTCGGCCATAAACTTCAACTCCTTTTTTAATGGGGTTACCTAACTTTTTCTTTTTATCTGTGAACTGACGGGCCACAGAATCCGGAATTGCTGAATACCTGAACGCGGCCCTGTACAGATTCCGGAACTTGACGGTTCATACTGCTCAAAAATGAACAACACGAAATATAAACAGGTTTCCCTGCTTTTCAAATTGCCCGTAAATTTTTTATCTGTATCTGTCCGCGCTTGTTTTAAAGGAATTGGAAAATCCGAGTAAAAGAAAATAACCGGGAACCCGCCCAGAAATTTTCTGTTATGGAACTGATTTTGAATGTAACTTGTGCTGAATTTTTATCTGAGAGGAAAATCCAAAAAGTGATCTGGTTCAGAAAGCCCGCAGTTGATGAATTGAATAACTGGAATAAACATACT
>JBAPTX010000238.1:0-3085 GCA_049282375.1 Calditrichia bacterium | reverse complement strand
GATTTATATTGCCGGAGATACCGAGAACGTGCCGGAAATGAAAAATCTTGAGAACATTGATATTGCCTTTCTGCCCATGAACCTGCCCTATACCATGACGCCGGAAATGGTTGCCGATGCTGTGGAAATGTTTCATCCGAAGGTGCTTTATCCCTATCATTACGGGGACAGCGATGTGGATCATTTGAAAGCGCTGCTGAAGGATAAGCCGGTGGAAGTACGGGTCCGGGAGATGGAATAAATCTATGTTTTCAGTCTGCTGATTAAGGCAAGGTGAAAAAGGGAAATATCAGGTTACAGCCGCCGGATGCGCTCGGTCGCTGGAAAGACAAGTTCAACAAAAATGAAGTTTTTTTCGAAAAGGATGCCAACGGAAAGGTGAAAAAAATGTTCATTGATTCCAAAAACAGCTTCCGGAAAACGGGGTAAAAGACAAATCAGAGATGCACTGCCGCGAGCTTTCCCAACCAAAGGTGTGGCTATGCCAGGCTCGGGGATTAAAAAATCGAATGGTTTCAGCCGGAGAAATGGGGATGAATAATGTTATCCCGGCTTTTGATCGTTTTCTGGTCATCTTTTGTGAAACGAATGAATGCGCTGCTATTTATTTATTCCTGTAAAAAAATGTCGATAAGGGTAAAACCCAAGGGTTGTCATTATTATAGAACAGACTATCATCAAATAAAACCTCGAAGAGGTGGCATATTTTGAAGCCCTTAGTTTTAGGATTGTGTTCATCGGAAATACAGGATATATGCCAACCCTGCGGGGTTCTTCCTTTTTTTATGTCCCTTCTGCTATCCTTATCTCACCCTTTCAGGGTTCGGCAGGCCCATGCGTTGTCTAACGCGGCAGTCCCGGAATCTGCCGGATTCCATGCAATTGGGCTGCCCGCTAATTTTTAAGAATATCTCCCCCACGATCTGAAGATCGTGGCTATGAAGTTGCCGGATTTTATAGTAAAATGATTCAATGGCGGATTCATTGCCACGAGCTTTAGCCCGTGGTTTAAAGAAAAACAGAAGAAATGGCTTTAGCCAAAAGGAAATCAAAATGCCTCCGATATATTTTTTGAGAATATCTTTTCCACGATCTGAAGATCGTGGCTGTGAAATTGGATTTTATAGTAAAATGATTCAATGGCGGCTTCATTGCCACGAGCTTCAGCTCACGCTGGAAAAAGAACCGGATGGCTTCAGCAGGAGACATCAGGAAAATTTTTTTTTCTCGCATTTTAAATATTTTCTTATAATCTTCTTTTCACAAGATTCAAGCGCTTTCTATTAAATTATTCATGTAAAACAAAGTTGAGGCTTCTATGAAAAGACGCTCCTTGCTTGCACGGGAACTGGACCGCCGTCATATCAGCGATAAAGAAAAAAGATGGAAAATTGCCGAAAATATATTTCGGGCAACTATAAGTGCGGTGCCCGGTGGTGGTGCCCTGGAAAAAGCCATCTTCAGTCTGACGGACGCCGAAAGGGCGCAGGCCATTGATGACGCCATTTCACTGCTGTTCGAGAATACCGGCGAAGCACGGTTTAGGGTGCTGGATCTGGAAGGGGATGTGCAAACCTTAAAAGGGCAACTAACAAGACTGGATTTGGATATTGAAGAAAGAGTGCAAAAGATGCTGGATGACCGATTCGGCAAGGAAATAAATTATGAGTTGATGGCCGGGTATCTGACCATCCCAACATTGCCGGAAGATTTTACTGCACCTGCCGCCAGCCTGGAGCGGATTGAAAGCAGCCTGGAAAAAAAGCGTATCTGCCAGGTTTACGGGAACTCCGGCAGCGGCAAATCGGTAATTGCCGCTAAAATGGCCCGCGATAGAAAAGACGCCGGATTGCCGGTTTTCTGGTTCAAATTCCGCAGCGGAACCGTAACGGATCAGGATTTAAAGAAATCCTTACTTGCTTTCCTGCGGGAAAAGGCTGATTCGGAAAGTGACAATTTTCTGCAGTTACTGCAGCAGGTATCCCCGCTGCTTATTTTTGACGATCTGCAAACTGTTGTCGATGAAAAGCTGATCGAATTTCTTAGATTGCTTGCAAGTCTCATCAGCGATCATCAGACTGGGTTACTTCTGCTTACCGGTCAAAAGCGGGCCGATTTCCTGCCGCCCGGGGTGGCGGCCGAACCGGTAAGCGGCCTTTCTGGGAGTGAAGCAGAAACCCTTCTTCTCAAGAAATGGCAGTTAAACCTGAACCACTCCCAAAGCAGAGACCTGATCGGGATGACCGGTGGCAATCCTCAGTATTTGCAACTGTTCAAAAACTGGTATCACACGGATGAAGGGGGTCCCGCTAAACTGACCGATTATATCCGCCATGCGCCCGATACCGACCGGGAGCTGAAGAATTATTTGATGGACCGCCTTTACAGCGCATTTGGCGGCGCCGGCAGTAACCTGAATAAACTGCTCACTGCAGCGGCCTTTTACCGCATTCCGGAAACGGAATCCTTTTTGGAGGAAATGTATGAAACACTGCAGGGGATAAAGTTTAAAGAAACACTGTATCTGCTGGATGAAAAGCGGGGATTGCTGCAGCGAATCCCGCAGGCCGGGGAAAAACGCTATAATGTACATGATATCCTAAAAGAATTTTACTACCAGCTCTTAAGCGCTAAACAAAAAAAACAACTGCACGGGAGCGGCGGAAAACTGTATGACGCCCGTAATCAAAAATCCTTCAGCCTGGTGAACCACATTGAGGGGGCGCACCACTACTGCAAGGCGGAGTTATTTGAAGAGAGCGCCGCACTGTTGCTGCCGGTCTGGTTCGATTCTGTAAACCGGGGCTATTACTGGCGGGAGATTAAACATATTCTGGAAAATATTGAAGAGGGAGAGGTCCGGGATGAAAAAAAATTAACTGAACTGCAATTTGCCCGGGGCACTGTTTATTACCTATCCGGTGAGTGGGACCGGGCCCTGGAATACTATGAGAAATCTTTGGAGATAAGTAAAAAAGTGGGGGATGTGCATGGGATGGCACAGACCTATGGCAATATGGGATCAGTGTATAATGACAAAGGTGAATGGGACCGGGCCCTGGAATACTATGAGAAATCTTTGGAG
>JBAPTX010000237.1:0-2748 GCA_049282375.1 Calditrichia bacterium | reverse complement strand
GGTCAGTGGAACCCAAAGAATTGCAGTAATCACAATAATGGTAGTGGAAAGCCGCCCCACCAGCACCAGTTTTCGCTCGCTTGCCGCGGGATTTACCATGCGGTAATAGTCCATGGTGATCAGTGTGGAGGTACTGTGAAAGGAACCCGCCAGCGAAGACATAAGCGCCGCCAGCAATCCCGCAATGACCAGGCCCCGGATGCCTGCAGGCAGCAGAGAACTTGCCACCATCATCGGATAGGCTTCATCCCCGCTGATATCCGGGAACAGGGCCACCGCAATCATGCCCGGAAGCACCATAATAAATACCGGCAGCACTTTAAGAAAACCGGTTAGAATGGTGCCGGTGCGGGCATGACTAATACTTTTGGCTCCCAGCACCCGCTGTACCATATACTGATCGGTGCACCAGTACCAGATGCCCAGAATAGGGGCGCCAAATAAAATGCCCGTCCAGGGAAAATCCGGATCACTGACGGGTTTTACCATCGAAAAATAATCGGCGGGCAGTTGCTGGCGCAGGGCTTCCAGACCGCCCACTTCATTTAATCCCACCACCGTCAGAAGTGCAGCCCCGCCAATTAGTACAAACGCCTGCACCACCGAAGTGTAAACCACCGCACTGAGCCCGCCCACTACAGTATAAATGCCGGTAAGCACAATCATTACCACAGCGGAGGTATAAACATCCCATCCCAGAAATTTTTCAAGCAGTAAGCCGCCGGCTAAAATGGTTACCGCCACTTTGGTGAACATATAGGTCATGATGGAAATACCGGCCAGGTAAATGCGGCTGGAAGCGTTAAAGCGCTTTTCCATTAATTCCGGCAGCGTGTAAACACCGGATTTCAGGTAAATGGGAGCGAATACCCAGCCCAGCAGAATAACAAAAATAATGGCCAGCCATTCAAAATTACCTACGGCCAGTCCGCGGGCCGCACCGGAACCTGCTAAACCGACAAAATGCTCACTGGAAATATTGGTGGCAAAAAGGGAAGTGCCGATGGCAAACCAGCCCACATTCCGGCCCGCTAAAAAATAGGATGAACTGCTTTCCTCCTTTCTGCGGGAAACCCAGAAACCTGCCGCCATGATGGCGACGAAATAGAGGCTGATAATAAAGATGTCCAGAGTTGCGATGTTTTGCACGTGATTTGCCCGGTTTTATCTTTCCCCCTGAATAAAGCATTTCGCGTGCCATGCTGCCGGAAAGGCTTGTAAGCTCTTGAATTTCCCGAAATTATGAATATAGAAATGGGTGTCTCCCAAGAACGGGATTATTATAATGATAAGTTTGTTTTATTAATTTGATAACCGGAAGGATTTCAGGACAACTGTTTCTTAGCATGGCTCAGTCTATTCAGCGCAGATAAATTATTTTTCTGGTATCGCGCCAGACGTTATCCACCTGAAAAGAAATAAAATAAACGCCGGAAGCCATATTTTCCGGAACCATCTCCTGCCGGTACTGGCCGGCCGGGTGAAATGCCCGATGCAGATTTTTAAGCAACTGGCCGCGGATGTTATACAGATTAATTTCCACATTGCCGCTCTGGGGCAGAAAATAGCTGATCCGGCTGGATGGATTAAAGGGATTCGGATAAATCTGCCAGTCGAACTGCCGCGGAACTGCAGCAGGCTGCCTGATAGCTGAAGGCACAGACTGAACTTCCATTCCGCAAAGCACGGTTTCACCATTTTCCGGTTTAAAGTAAACTTCCAGCACCCCGTCAGTGACGGCCACTCCGGGCAGCAGCAGATCAAAAGCGGTGTTGGCGCCAACTGCATCGTATATATCCAGATCATTTTTAAGAAGCTGGCTCTCGGCATAGATATCGAACACCCGCTGTCCCGAACTGTTGTACTGGTTCTCTGTAAATTTAAGCATTACATCATAACTGCCGTCCGGTACACGCAGCTCGTAAAAAGTGATCCCGCGCTGTTCAGTACGGTAAATTTCATCCTCATCAGTCCCATTGATTTGCAGATTGGGCGCATTTTGAAATTCATAACCGCCCACATGTCCGTATTCCTGCCCGTAATCCCAAACCTGATCCTGCAGATAGGTGTTCCAGGCGCTTCCGCCCGCATTGATACGCCCGGGCAGAATCACTGGTGTCTTTACTACAGCAGATTGAAATCCGGTGACATTTGCCGGCTGAGCGCGGTCTTTAATCTGCAGAACCAGCAGCGTATAGGCAACTGTAAGATCGATACCATCAGCGGTAAGCACTACTGTGCGGTTATCCGGCTGCAGTACGGCATTGCTTATGGTCAGGCCTGCAGCTATATAATGGGAGGGATCTTCCGCGGAAATCTGATCCACTTCTTCAGAAAAAAACACTTTGATCTGCCCGGGATAGGAACGCGCCCAAACCAGATATGGCGCGGCCACATCCTGATCTGCAACGGCTGCTCCACTGTAACCCGCGGGGTTTGGCGGCGTCAGGCACAGAATCAAATATCCATCCTGAAAAACCACATTCTGCGGGATGAAATCGCTGTTGTTGCCGGTCCAGGTATGATTTCCCTTACCCCAGCGCGTTTGATCCCAGTTGTCGAAATCATCCGTCCACTGCTCAGTAAAATTATCGCCGGTACCAGGTGTATAGGCTGAATAACGCGCCCAGTCATAATAGGCGAACACCGGCAAGGCGGAGGGTGTCAATGTTCCCACCCAGCCGGGATAGTCCGGCGGCCAGATATTCATCATTAGTTTCTGGCTGTAAACCAGCGATTGGATGTGGC
>JBAPTX010000236.1:0-4107 GCA_049282375.1 Calditrichia bacterium | reverse complement strand
ATATAATATTGAGAATGAAATTCAATAAAAATAAATCGTTAATCAAAGGAGGTATTTATGGCTTATGAATGGAAGTTCAATCCGCGCCCGTATTCGGATGAGGAAGCAAAAGAATTATTAAAAGAGGTGGTGTCACCGCAAACCACTGACTGGCATTACAATAAGCATCATAAAGGATATGTGACGGCCCTTAATAAAATTGAAGGGGAACTGCAGGATGCCGACCGCTCTGCTGCCAATGGCAATTACAGTCATGTAGGCGAATTGAAGCGGCGGATGACCTGGAATCATTCCGGCGCTCTGCTGCATGATATTTACTGGGACAATTTGGGCGGTGACGGCGATCCTTCAAAAGGAAAGGAAGTTGTGGAGGCCATTGAGAAGGCATTCGGTTCGCTGGACAAGTGGAAATCTGATTTTAAGGCTGCCGCGGTTTCTGCCAAACTCAGCGGCTGGGGTTTGCTGATTTTCGATCAGCTCTACAGCGGACGGTTATTGAATGTGCTGGTGGATGAACACCATTACGGCGCAATCTGGGGCGGCATTCCGTTAATCGCAGTGGATGTGTTTGAACATGCCTATTACCATAAGGACGGTCCCGGCCGGGCAACCTATATTGATAACTACCTGAAAAACCTGCACTGGGAGCGCATCAACGAGCGGTACAAAAAGTTTGTACGTTAATTGAGATTACTTGATTGAATTGCAAAAAAAGGGGATCGGAAGATCCCCTTTTTTTATTTGTAAAAATGCCTGCAGGCTGTAACAGAGCAATTTTCCGTTTTATTGTTCCAGTGTTGATAAATCACCCTCATCCTGTCCCAGTGCCCGGGCTTTCAGCACCCGCCGCATAATTTTACCGCTGCGGGTTTTGGGCAGCGATTCCACAAAACGGATTTCCTCCGGTCGGGCAATGGGCCCCATCTCATGACTGACGTGCTCTTTTAATTCTTCACCCAAGGCTTTGTCGCCCTTTAATCCGGCTTTTAAAATGATAAATGCATGAATGGCATTTCCCTTTAATTCGTGCGGCAGGGCAATGGCAGCGGCTTCCGCAACTTTGGGATGGCTTACAAGGGCGCTTTCAATTTCCGCTGTTCCCAGCCGGTAACCGCTCACTTTAATCACATCATCAATCCTTCCGATTACCCAGATATAACCGTCTTCATCAATCCGGGCGGAATCACCGGCTTTATACCAGCCCTGCTTTTCGAATTCTTTCCAGTAAACCTCTTTATAGCGTTCGGGATCTTTATAAATGGTGCGGGCCATTCCCGGCCACGGAGCTTTCAGCACCAGGTACCCTTCTTCGCCCGGCTTCACTTCTTTTCCTTTTTCATCCACTACCGCGGCTTCGATGCCGAAAAACGGCTTAGTGGCAGATCCCGGCTTTAGTGGCGTTACCGGCAATGGTGTAATCATAAAGCCGCCGGTTTCAGTTTGCCACCAGGTATCCATAATCGGGCACTGTTCTTTGCCGATGACGCGATAATACCAGCGCCAGGCTTCCGGATTGATCGGTTCACCAACCGAGCCCAGCAGCCGCAGACTACTCAGATCATGACGGTTTGGCCAGGCTTCTCCAAACCGCATCAAACCGCGGATAGCGGTGGGAGAGGTATAGAGGATAGTAACCCCATATTTTTCGATCATCTGCCACCAGCGGTTTGGGTAAGGGTGGTTGGGGGCGCCTTCATACATTATAACTGTTGCGCCGTTGATCAGCGGACCGTAAATGATGTAACTGTGGCCGGTAATCCAGCCGGGATCAGCGGCGCACCACCAGCGGTCTTCCTCCTTGATGTCAAAAACCATGCGGTGGGTGGTGCTCGTATAAAGTGCATAACCGCCATGGGTATGAACAACCCCCTTCGGCCGTCCGGTTGTGCCGGATGTATAAAGAATGAAAAGCATGTCCTCCGCATCCATCACTTCTGTTTCGCAGCGGGCGTTGGCAATGGGCAGGGTCATCAGGTCGTGATACCAGAAATCACGGTCATTTTCCATATAAACTTCATGCCCGGTGCGTTTTACGGTGATGCAGACCTCAATGGTGGGGGAGCGCTTCATGGCTTCATTGGCGATCGCTTTTAAATCAGTGACTTTTCCGCGCCGCCAGCCGCCGTCGGCTGTTACCAGCACCCGGCTGCCGGCATCTTCAATCCGTTCTGCCAGCGCTTCCACACTGAATCCGCCGTAAACGACACTGTGGGCGGCGCCGATTTTTGCACAGGCCAGCATTGCGATGGCAAGCTCCGGAATCTGCGGCATGTAAATAGTGACTATATCACCTTTCTGCACTCCCATGCTCTTCAGTACATTGGAAAATTTGGAAACTTCCCGGTTGAGTGCATGATAAGAAAATGTGCGCAGGTCGCCCGGCTCGCCTTCCCAGATCAGGGCCAGTTTGTTGCGCCGCCAGGTTTTCAGGTGCCGGTCAATGGCATTCTGCACAATATTGATCTTGCCGCCGGTGAACCATTTATAATAAGGTGCATTCTCCGAATCCAGCACCTTATCCCACTTTTGATACCAGTCCAATTCTTCCGCCTGCTCCGCCCAGAACTGCTCCCGGTTAGTGACGGAATGCCGGTATAAACTATCGTAATCTTTCACGTTGGCATTTTTAACAATGGATTCTGCCGGATAATATAATTCATCATTTGGATTTACTTTTTTATTTTCAGCCATGAAGAACTCTCCTGTTTTTGATTAATTGTCGAATTACAAATAGGATACGGATTTCAATTTATTGCCGTCATTATAACCGGGATAAATAGTTTGGTTAATAAAGCAGTAAGAAATAATAAGTCAGAAGCTGCGATGCCGTATGATGAAAATCATGAACAAATGCCTGAGAAATATAATCATGCCTTACCTGCGTTGCAAACGGGTGCTGCTGCCTTATTTTATTTTTAGCAGCC
Source organism: Calditrichia bacterium (assembly GCA_049282375.1). Classification (GTDB taxonomy): domain Bacteria; phylum Calditrichota; class Calditrichia; order RBG-13-44-9; family RBG-13-44-9; genus JBAPTX01. The sequence continues at coordinate 1,183 of JBAPTX010000236.1, read as the reverse complement.
GGATGCAACGAACTTTTTTTCAGAAATTGAATTACCTGAAATGAAGTTATCAGAAATCCGGAAGGCAAATAACGAAGGAGGAATGATGGATCCGCAGAAAAACAGTGTAATGGTGAACGGAACTGAATTTCAACTTGCCGGAAAAACAGTATCCGTTGGGGATAAAGCCCCAGAATTCCACGCAACGGATATGAATATGAACCCGGTTGATTCCAAAAAATTTGAAGGAAAGGTTCGTATATTTTTAACGCTTTCCTCCCTTGATACCCCCGTGTGCGATACCGAAACCAGGCGTTTTAATGCAGAGGCTGCCAACCTGTCCGGAGAACTGGCAGTAGTGACCATCAGTATGGATCTGCCCTTTGCGCAGAAAAAATGGGCCGAGAATTCCCAGGCAAAAAACATCCTGCTGATTTCCGACTATCAGGATGCTTCATTTGGCAGATCTTTCGGGGTTTTAATTGAAAAACAGCGGCTGCTGGCCCGAACTGTATTTGTGGTGGATCGTCAGGGACTGGTGCGATACCGTGAGATAGTTCCTGATATTTCACAGGAACCGGACTATGACTCCGCTGTAAAAGCGGCCAAAAACCTGCTGTAATATTTTGGCGATAAGCGATTTATTGACAGGATCAGCCGGATGAACCGGATACCTGGTAACAAACCCGGTTGAAGATAATAAATCCCAACTGTGCGTCTTCTGTTTCCTTCTTCCGCAGCAGCCGCAAAGATGTTCAGGGGAGCCGAGGAAGCAAATTTCCTGCAACTGACAATTATCAGATGTTCTGCAGCAGAATGTTGATTCCAATCAGAATGAGAATAATGCCGCCGGCTTTTTCCAGCCATTTTCTAAAAACCAGCCCCAGCCGCGCTCCCATTCCCATCCCCAGCAGGGTCAGAGCAATTGTAATAACACCAATAATCAAAGCAGGCACAATAATGGAGACCTCCAGAAATGCCAGGCTGATTCCCGCCGCGAGCGCATCTATACTGGTGGCAATGGATAAACTGATCAGCTTCAGGCCGCGGGTGGGATCATTCCTCCTGCCGGTTTCCGCTGTTCCGGTGGATTCGTAAATCATTTTTGCACCAACTGTGCTCAACAGCAGGAAAGCTACTATATGCGTCCCCGAGTGCATCTGCGCAGCCAGTGACTTGCCGGCGAGCCAGCCCAGCACCGGCA
>JBAPTX010000235.1:0-7447 GCA_049282375.1 Calditrichia bacterium | reverse complement strand
CCCGAATAGTGCTTTCGCCGGCAATCCGTTTTATATCATCCCAATCATGCAAGCGGGTTTCATCATAAACTTCCAGATAGAAAAAATGAGGACCACAGTATTCACGAATAAAACTGGTATCTACCTGAACCGGTGATATTCCCTTAAAATAGATTCGCAATAAAAGATTGGCATTTGCGTATTTATTTAAAATATAATCCGCCAGTGCTTCATTATTTTCCACGTCAAGCTGACTTAAATCCATAGATACTGTTTGGAAACTCTTTTTTTGACCGCTGAACTCCCGTGGATTTAGCTGCACTTTTCCCTGATCGTTCACTTCAATAAACAGCAGAGTACGCCCAGCGTTTTCCCGCCAGGAAAGCGGTTCCAAACTTCCGGGATAAGCAATTTTTGTTACCGGTCCCTCGACCAAGAAGAAATTATGATAATGGCCCAGTGCAATATAATCAAACCTGCTGGCTAACAGATTTTCCCTGGATAACGGCAAATCCTGATTGTGCAAGCGCCACTCCCTGCTTTCGCAAAGGGAGCCGTGAATCAGTGCAATATTAACTGCCCTGCTGTCCCCGGGCTGGAAGATATCGAATGGCGGCTGCGAGAGCCCGCTGAAAGCCATCCCATAAAAATCAAACTGTTGTTCTTTTATATGCAGGGTCAGCGGTTCTTTAATATTGGGTTCCTTTAACAGATGAACCCCGGGGAACTCACGGGTCATATAGACGCTGTCGGGGAACAGGATGCTGTCATGATTACCCGGTACCATAATCACCGGAATCCGGTTTTCTTCCAACCGTTGAAATAAAGTTTTGATCTGTGACAGAAGTGCCGGAGGCGGAAAGGGGGAGTCGAATAAATCTCCGGTAATCAAAATCCCGTCAACCGCAATTTCACTGGACGACACTTCTTTTATAAGGGAAGAAAAACTCTGCCAGATTTCTTCCTGCCGTTGCTCCTGTTTATCTTCCGGTAAAAAAGAGTGCCGGATTCCCAGATGGATGTCTGAAATATGCAGTAATCGTATACTCATACTTTAAGATAGTTCAAATTTTAATGATTAAAAGGAAATTTTGCTGCAGAGGAAGGAAATCTCTAATACTACCGGAACAACGCTTTTATGGTGCCCCAGGTTTGGGTAATGCTGCTCATGAAAGGAATAACCGGCAAAGAATCGGTAAACTGATGAGTGCCATCTTTATTCATAATTTTCAAGCGGTAATAATATGCCCCTTTTGCCCGACCCAGTTGATCGTCCACAAACCGGTAATCGAAGCCGGGCCCCCGGGCCTGAACTTCGCCCACATTAAAAAAATGCTCATCATCATTGGACCGCTCAATAATGAACCGGTCCACGTTTACTTCCTGGGATGTTTTCCATTGCAAAACAATATCATCGGACTGCGGCTCTGCTTTCCATTCAGTAATTACGGCATTGCCAAATAAAAGGGAGGCTGTCAGGAAAATGATTAAGAGTATTGAGTGTCTTTTCATAGTTTGTACTTTTTAAACAGCTTTAATTTAATAATAATATCGTAAAAATCAAGCGGCATTTTGTTTTTTGGCCCTTCTGTTCATAAACAGCAGTAAGGGTTGTTTATTTGAAACGCCCAATTGATTATCGGCTGGCGGCTGCAAAATAATGAACAGATCCGGCGGGAATTAAAACCGGTAACCGGCTGAAAAATAGATAAGGTCTCTGATTCCCGTTAAATGACCATACTCCAGCCGGATCGGCCCGAACAGCGTGTTCACTGCTGCATAGGCGCCCAACCCCGTCAGGAAGTCCTGCCGGTCAATTGAGTCTTCCGAGCTTCCCCAGGTGCTGCCCACATGAAAGCTGAGCCCGAGATACAAATCAAACGGCAGTGCATGGCGCAGGTTATGGCGCAATTCATTACTAAAATGCAGCATTTGCCTTCCAAACCTTTCGTTTTCCCGCAGTCCGGGAAAATCTCTCAATCCGCCCATCGTAAAAAATTCGGGGAAAGGAAGGGTCAGATCCGCACTGCCTCCTTCAGCTTCCACATGATAAACCCAATATGGAATAAGGGGATAATAGCCCTCCAGTCCCAGATAAAAACGGGTGAAAGATACCGACCCGCCAAAAATTTTCTGGCTGCCGCTTTCCCAGAACCAGCGGTTATTAATACCCTTTTGGGGAAAGGGGATGCGGTCCCGTTTATCCACAACAGAACGCAGCGCCAGAGAGCGGATGCGGTAAGTGTTCTGAAATGAAAAATCCTCCACGGGTGATTCGATACGAACGTGGTCCCACCGTATTTCTGCAGAAATAGAACCCAGGCGTTCAATTTGCTGTCCCAGCACAAAACGGATTCCCCGGCGGGTCGTTTTATAATCCCCCAGTCTTTCAAATTCCTGGTAATACCGGTCGGTGCGGTCTTTATAGTAAAGGGATAAGCGGTAAGTAAGCAGGCTTTTAAAAAGACGGATGCTGTAAAGGCTCCAGTCCAACTGCCGGCGTAAATCGCCGATAGATCCGAATAGGGAAGTTTTGATTTCTCTGCCCAATAAATTTTCATCAGCCAGTTCCATGAAAACTTCACCTTTCCGCTCCAGAGAAGCATGGGCACCAATTCGCATTAATAAATATTTTTTTTCTTTAACCTTAATCACCAGCATGTTCCCCTCCGGAAGCTGCACCACATTCATGGTTACCCGGTTAAACAAGCCGGTGCTGTAAATATTCCGGATGCCCTGGTTGGCTTTTTCCGCTGTAAAGTAATCACCTTCCTCAACAGGGATTTCCCGAAGAATAATAAAATCTTTAGTAACATCATTTCCTTTAATTTTGATGGTTTGAATCAATCCTTCTTCGATTTCCACCAGCAATAAACGATTTTTACTGTCATATGCAACCGAGTTAAAATGAACGAGTGGATATCCGGCATTCACATACATTTGCAAAATGGCATCCAGAGCAGAGAATAAGCGATTAAAATTTAAAATTGTATTTTCAGGAATTTTATTTAAGTGATTTAACAGCAGGGAATCCGGCATTAAAGAATTCCCGCTGACTCGGATGGAATCTACTACCGGGTTGAGCGATATCTTAATATCCAGGTTCAGTGAATTCTTCGGGCCGGATACCTGCATCCAGGCTTTATGGACCTGGCCGGATTTATAATAGGCGGCCAGATCATTCATTAATTCATAGCGGGAAACCAGATCACCTTTCCTGTCCGGCACCAGATCAGCAACCGCAGAAGTATCTTCACCTGATTGTATATCCAGGCGCACCCGCGCCACACGCCCTAACAGGGAATCGTTTCCATAAAATTTATTTTGCCGTTGCTGAATGATTTGACGAAGTGAATCTATTTGGGATAATGCAGCCTGATATCCTGCTTCTATCAATGAATCCACCGCCGAAAAATCTGAGGCGCCATGCCCCTCCAGGTCTGGCTGCAGCCAGATATCTGCCCGTTTTCCGCTTTCGGCAGTCGGGTTCTGCATCATTATGGTTGTAACCTGATCCGCCACCTGCCAGGGGGAGAGAAGCTGCCCGGCCTCCCGCAGCGGAGAAGTCACATCCACTGCAATGGTAACGTCAGCGCCCTCTTCCAGGGCAACATCAACCGGTAAATTATCGCGGATTCCGCCGTCGGCCAGCCACATCCCGTTAATTTCAACGGGAGAGAACAGCAGGGGAATGGCCACACTGGCACTCATCGCTTCCGCCAGATTACCCTGGTCCAGCACCACACGCCTGCCGCTTAACAGATCCGTTGCGACTGCTCGAAAAGGTACCGGAAGATTATCAAAATTATTTACTCCCTGAAAACTGGCCCGCAATAAATTATCATAAATAGTACCGAAAATTTTCTGACCGCTGGTAATTGCAGAAGGTAGATAGGGTAAGCCATTTTGAAAGCGCAATTCCAGCAAATGGCGCCTGGGGGTGGTTTTTTGCGACCAGAAGAGATTAGAGCGATAGGTATCCTCGCTAAATATATTTTCCCAATCAATCTGACGAACAATAGCCGATAACTGAGAACTGTTAAATCCTGCCGCATAAAGGCCTCCGATTACACTTCCCATACTGCTTCCGACAACCAGGCTTATCGGGATATGATTTTCTTCCAGTGCCCGGATAACGCCGATATGGGCAAACCCGCGGGCACCACCCCCGCTGAGGATAAGGGATATTTTTACTGCTTCCGGTTTTTTATAGGACAGGTTCTGCAGTGGATATGTACTGGAGGAATCAAGCGGCAGGGTTATGACAACAGGTGAATTTGTCTGCACAGCGGAATTTCCGTAAACAAAACCCAATAAAATCATAGAAATGAGAAAGGCAGTTTTCACAGGAGACAATCCGTTTAGTCGTAAGAAAATTAGCGGCAGGCCAAACTTAATAAAATTTAGAAGGGGTGACAAGCTAAGGCTGTTTTATGAGATCATAAACAGCCTTATTTCAGGGGATGCTTTCCGAATTTCTGGACAGATTTTCAAAATATTGTTTTATCAACTGGCGGTATTCAGCCGTATATCCCTCTTCCAGGGCCCGCAGCATTTCCTTCCGGAGCCGGTCTTCTTTTTTCAACATTGCTTCACGAAGTCCGGGCGGCGATTTTGTGGTAGCGACCTGTTCCCTTTCCGCCTGACGTTTTTTGGAATGCTCTTTTTCACGGATCGACTTTTGGGCATCCAGAAGCCGGGATAATATTCTCTCCTGCCGTTCTATCAAATCACGGTCCAGTTGCTGACGTTTCAAATTTTCCACTACTTTTTCCATCTCTTCTCCCAGCTCTCCCAGGCGGCCCAGCACATCCCGCCGGTCCCCGCTTTCGTTGGAGAGCTTTTCCATAGACTTGCGGATCATTTCCTGCTGCGCTGCCATTCTGCCCATTTGATCGGAAGAGACCGGCATTCGTCCGCCCTGCTGTTTTTGGAACATGCCCATGGTTTGCTGATTTAACTGCCCCTGCTGACCCGCCATTTGCTGTAACTGCTGCATAAATTCCTGAAATCCGGATGCCGAAGAGCCCTGCGACATCTGATTCATTGAATTCTGCAGGGATAGTAAAGCCTGATTAAACCCGGCCATTGCCTTTAACTGGGCCTGTGAGGCGGCGGAAGCTCTGCGGTTTTCCAACTGCCTCACCGCATTATCCATCTGCGACATGATACTGTTCATAATCTGGCTCATTTGCGGCGAAACAAAGAATGTTTTGTTGGCAATTTCCACCATCTGACGGATGATCTGCTGCGTGGACTCCTGCAAACGGGACTGTTTTCCCGCCACCTCTCCGACCTGTGGGGAAGCGGGGCTGAGCTGCCGGGACTGCTGGGCCAGATTTTCCTGAGCAAAAGAGGTCGCCAGTAAATCCTGTAATGTCTTCTGCATTTCTTCGGCAAGTTCCTGTTTCTGCCGGCTCTGCATTTGCTGACGAGCCTGCTGCAGCATACTTTGCAGCATGTCCATCTGGGATTTCAGATTTTCGCCCTGTTTTTGCGCCTGCGAGCTTTGCTGCTGACTGAGCTGCTGCTGCATCTGCTCCATCTGGCTGCTCATCTCCTGTTCTTCCATAAACTGACCGGCCTGCTCCAGCATTTCCGATAACTCCTTCATCAATTCCTGGTAATCCTGTCCGGTTTCTTCAATTTTCCGGTTTAAGGCTTCGGATTCTTTTTGCAGGTTTTTTTCGGATTGAGCCATCTGCTCCATCTCTTCCGGGGAAGTTTCCTCTTTCAATTTTTCATTTATTTTCTGCTGCTCTTCTCCCATCTTTTCAGCCATGCGAACCAGTTCGTCCATTTTCTGTTCAAGTTCCACCCGCTTGAAAAGCTCATAAGTTCTCTCAATGTTTTTCTCAAACTGCTCCACTGAGAACTGAAACCGCTCCATTGCCTGCTGAAGCTGCTTCGGGTCGGTTTTTTCCAGCGCTTCCTGCAGCTTCTGCATGGCTTCTTTCAACTCCGGGCTTGCCAGTTCTTCAAACATTTCCTGCAACTGAAAATATTTGTCCAGTGTTTCCGGGCTCAGCGCCTGATTACGGTCCAGTTGCTGCACCATTTCATCTACCGATTTCTGAATATCGTCCAGTTTTTTTAATGATTCCTTCTGCCGCTCAAGCTGTTTTTTTACTTCCTGCTTCTGCTCCCAGGAGAGTTCCACCTCTTTTTTCAACTCCCGGTTAATTTCTTCCAGTTTGTCCCGGATCTCCTCCGTTTCTTTCACCACGTTTTCCACATTTTCCATTTGCTCTGTTTGCGTCTGCTCTGCTTCTGCCAGCACATCCAGCAGTGAGGGAATCCGTATTACATACCGGCCGGTCTTAAAAGATTTCGGCCCGCTGACGATATCATTGTCCCGGACTTCCGCATAATAACTGAGATAATCATCCGGAATGAGATAAAACGAGGTAAGGTCCCATTGGATTTCACTGAATCCTTTTCCCGCTTCAATGGTTTTGACAGGCAGTTTTACCTCAAAGCTGCTGGTGTCCCCGCTGCTGCCAAGACGGTATACTTCTCCTTTTATCCACAACCCGCTGAAACCGAAGTCGTCACGAATTTCCACGAAAACCGGAACAGTTAATTCATTTTCCAGATCAAGATCTGCTCCCGGCTGTTTTATTTCGGCGAATGGGTATTCATCGGAAAGGGGAAAAACGCTGTATTCAACTGTTTCACCATTATCAATGCTGTCGCTGTCAAAAATGCGCATAAAATAATTTACATTTTTGTTGACCGTGAAAGCGGCGGAAGCTGTATGACCGGCGACCTGCAGGGGAAGTTGTGAAGAATCGCTGAACTGTAAAAATCCGCCGGTCAACTGCTTATCGGACTCAAGGCGAAGCTGCACTTCACTCCCCTTAAGTGCCGTTACTTCTCCCTGATTCGGTTCCAGCAATTTGGCGGGTAAACGGGTATAGGCCGGTGGACTTACCTTTAACTGTAAATTGCGGATAACCGGACGCTCCTGTAAACGGATCACACCTGCTTCAGATAAGGCCGGCCGGTTTCGGAAACGGGGTTGTTCAATATTTGCCTGAAAATAATAGCGGAAAGGATGCCTGACATGGCTTATGCGGTAATTGAATTCTCCCGAAGGGTTTACCTGTAAAGCCACTCTTTGCGTTTGTTCACCGGCCGGGCCGCCGGCTGCATTCATTGAATCTGAGTGCTGTAAAATAAGAAACAACTGATCGGGCTGGACGCCGGAATAAGTTCCCCGCAATTCTACTGGGTCATCCTTAAGGATGGTTTCGGAACCCGATAAATTCTGCAGTTTTACGGGCAGGGGATCCTGAAAATTTTTCCAGGGAATAATAATTTTTTTAAAAGCGGTTTCGATGGGCGCCGGAAAAAGTATCCACAACAACAGCAGCGGCGCCAAAGCCAGGAGCAGGTTACGGGATTTCCCGCGAAGTTCGCTGAAGCGGGATGCCCGGGTGAAATGCAGATGAGAAAACCGCTGATA
>JBAPTX010000234.1:0-3215 GCA_049282375.1 Calditrichia bacterium | reverse complement strand
GTTCTTCCCATTTTCCTAACCGGGTACTATTTATAATTAATTAAATGGGTGAGCAAATTTGAATTTTCAGCAAAGACGGAATAATCCGGATGAGTTCTGCTCCGAACCGGTTTGTTGAAAATTTTTTATCTGTCTAAATAAAAGAGGTGCCTTTATTATATTCGGTTCGAGGCTAAATTAGGAGAAGCGCATTGAGAATGAATGGAATGATGGTATTCGCCGCCCTGGTATTGACAGGCTTGCTGTGTATCGCATTTGCGGGGAGCACTCCCGGAAACGACTCCTCCCTGAATACAATAGAGGAGAGAAAAGAAGCACCCCTTGTTTTACAGGATCTTAACTATACCGAAAATCCGGTTGATATTCCCAATCCGGACCGCGGCTTTGAGAGAGGCAATGACGACGCTGCCGGCCGGGGAGCTTTTATTCCGGATAAACCGGGCGGCTCCAACTACTGGGGATATATGACCGTTCCCGCCAGCGCCAGTACCATTTTAGGCCAGCCTTTTAAAATGGCTTACGAAATGACCCCGCCGGTTTATCTGGGTCCGGAAGGATCGGGCCCCGAATATACCCATGTCCCGGTAGAACCCCGCATTGTTCAGTTCTATCTTGTGCTGAATGAATTTTCCTCCAATGCCTGGTGCGACAGCTCCCCCGGCCATCCCGATGAGCATAACCGCACGGGGGTGGACGGACCCATTACAGCCTACGGGCTGGATTTCATCAGAAAGCAGCTTGAATTCATCCGCTCCGGCACCAACAGTGTCGCCCATATCCGCGTGTGTTATGACCCCAAAGGCTGGAATCATTTTGTCTGGACGGCCGATAATCTTAAGTATGAAGACGACGGCCCCGCCTCCGGCAGCGACAGATACTACTATAAGGCGGACTACGATAAACCGGTTCCGGTGGAGGAGCGTGCCGCTCACATTGCCAAACCGGTCGCGGGGACCTGGAGAGGCTCTTCGCCCATTTTCAGAATGTGCACCGTGCCCGGCTTTACCGATATGAACTGGGTAGAGTATCATTATCATCAGCTTAAGCCCATTTTCCAGGAATTCTCGGACGTGATCTGGGCATTTGATTCGGGCACCTTCGGCCCCTGGGGCGAAAGTCACTCCAATTATGATGCCGAAGTGCCGGGCCATTACAAGATCATTTTAGATGCCTTGCTGGAGGCCGTCCCCGATGGCAAACCGATCATGACCCACATCGGCGGGTTCCTGGACTGGTATAACCGCACTTACAATACCACGTATGACTTCGGCACACTGGATACTTTTCCCGCCCCGGTGCGCGGAACGCCGGAAGCACGTTTCGGCATGTTCGACGATTCCAACGGTTTTTCCGCAGACGAATATGCTTATGGTGATAATGGTTCACTGAGCGAAGGCTATAGAATGCTGGCGCATGATCCGCTTCTGCCCGGATATAACCCGGAGGGTGTGGATCCGTCACTCACCCGGCCCGGCGTTTCCCCGGTGATCGGGTACAATGATTCCGGAACCAACCGGCTTGCACCCGTCCCGGAAGAGCTGGATGATGCGCGCTGGCGCGGCGTTTATTTCATCGACTGGGACCGCAGCAAGGTGATGAACTTCCTGGGAAAGATGTCCGTCTATGGCGGTGAACAAATTGCCAGAGAGCCTGCTTCCGGCACCAACGGCGGCTATGTTCCCGTGGGCGAGCGACTGGAAAACCCTTATAATGAGGTCATTCTGCGTTTTCCCTCCATGTTTTATGAACACAGTATTTCCCGCTTTACCTATATGTGCATGCAGCAGGGGCCGGGAAGCTTTAAGTCGCGGGCCGATTATCCCTATACCCGGGACAATATTGCTGTGGAGATCACCTACCCGTGGAATGGTCAGATCGTGCAGGTTCTCTATGACCCGGTGTATGAAGGCCAGAGCGCACTGGCCTATTACCGTGACAGGCTGGGCTACCGGCTGGTGCTGCGCGAGGCGAAGGCAAGTGAATGGGTAAAACAGAATGGTGCGCTGAGGTTCGAAGGGAAGATCCAAAACGTCGGCTGGGGGCAGATTTTCAACAAGAAAGCGGTGAAGGTCCTTCTGAAATCCAAATCCGACGGGTTTGTATCCAGTGCGCTGCTGACGAACATAGACCCGTATGACTGGCAGCCTGCCGGGGCGGGCCCCAATGGTGAAATGCCGGATTCCCGGGCAGCCAATACCGCTGCCTGGCGTGATCTGAACTTCTCAATTAACATGGATACATTCGGCAGCGTTCCTGCCGGTGACTATGATATTTACCTGAAGATCAATGATCCGAAAGAAACCAGCGCCAGCAAGCGCTGCATCCGCTTTGCGAACAAGGGAAACATCTGGAATGCAGAGCTTGGCGCAAATTTGATTGGCTCAACAACGATTCTTCCCTGAATTTACCCGGGCGAAAGGTGTAACCCGAAAACCGCATGCGGCTGCTGTGATGCAGCCAATTTGCGAAAGGTGAGATGGATCTGTATTTGAATGACGATTAAATTTCAAAAAGAATAAATAATCGGTTTGATTAAGGCATACAATTTAACCCTGTTTGTAAGTATGAAAACGACACTAAACATCGATGAGAAAATTTTTGATAAAGCCAGATCACTTACCGGTGTTAAAGAAAAAACTGCATTGGTTAGGATGGGGCTGGAAGCCTTAATAGCAAGAGAAAGTGCAAAAAGACTTGCTAAATTAGGGGGTTCTGAAAAGAACCTGAAACCTATACAAAGAAGAAGGCATCAATAAATGGTGCTGGTTGCTACTTCCATATGGATCAACCACCTCAACAATAATGATACTCACCTGGTTAGGTTGCTTGAAGAAGATTCTGTGTGTATTCATCCGTTTATAATGGGTGAATTAGCTTGCGGAAATATCAAAAATAGAGATGAAATTCTGTCATTGATGTAAAAGATAACGATTTCCAACTGAAAAAAATTTCCCCCCATCATTCTAAAGCAACAGATTCAGAGAAATAAAATTTTGAAATCTCTCCAGCCGGTTCTGGAATCCATTGGCCAGCCATTGACGAGGATTTATCAATCGATGGATTATTGAGAATCGAACATAAACCCTCTCGCCGCCGCAAAGATCTATCTTATAAATAAAAAGGTTACTGCTCAGGAACGCTTCCAGCCGCTCTGAAGCGCAATTTACTTTGGGCAGCAGCTTAACCGCAACGCCGTCCGATCCTGAGACATTATT
>JBAPTX010000233.1:0-2382 GCA_049282375.1 Calditrichia bacterium | reverse complement strand
AAACATATTCGCATAGTTTATTTTAACCTTTCAACTTTAAAGGAATCTTCTAATGAAGAATTTAAACTCTGCTTTTCATAATTATCATTTGCTTGATTACTTTTAATATGAACCAGATTAAATTTTTTATACCATTTGATGGTTTCCCGAATTCCGTCCTCCAAATTCCATGCGGATTCATAACCCAAATGTTTTTTTGCCTTTCTCAAATCAAATGCACGGTTATGGGTAAAGAAACCGATTCGCCTGCGAAACAGTGGGGGTCTTATTTTCAACGGTTTACATATAATTTCAAAAAAAAGAGCTGTTAACCAAACAGGGGCCACCGGAATATGCAAACCGGATAATTTAACCCCGGCATAGTCTGCGATGGTTCTGGCAAAATAATTGAGAGTAACGGGTTCACCTGAAGCGATATTAAATGCTTCTCCATGAATTTTTTCCCTTGCAGTAACTGCACACAGCAAAAAAGACTCCGTTTGATCTTCGATATAACCGAGGTGGGCAAGTATGTTGCCGGACCCAATCATACGAAACCGACCGGATAAAATAGCCTTAAAAAACTTCAGCATTCTTACATCACCCGGACCATAGACCATGGCGGGTCGATTGACAGTGATGATCATTCCGTTTTCCGGCAGACCTTTTGCGAAATTAAGAATGGCCAATTCGCCGGCAAGCTTGGTTCGATGATATAAATCCATCGGATTATAAGGTGAATTTTCCGTCGCAGGAATTTCTTTAACACTGCCATGAACGCCAACCGTACTGCAGTGTATGAAACGCTTTACGCCAACTCGATTTGCTGTTTGTGCAAGTTTTAGCGCTCCCTGATGATTAACTTTGTCATATAGCATTTCACCAAACTCAACTTCCTGAAACATTGCAGCGATATTAAAAACAATATCGAATCCCTCTAAAAGACTATCCCAATCGCCATCGTCCGCTAAATCCAGGACCACGGATTTGAAATCTAAGGCTTCCATTTCCCCCGCTTCTTCCGGTCTCAAAACAGAGCCGGTAACATCCAAGCCATACTCCGAGAGCCTTCTTAATAAATATCCCCCAATAAATCCTGCCGCTCCCGTTACCAGAATTCTTTTGTTTTTTAAACTATAATATTTTGCAGGCAAAGGTTGGCTTTTTATCCTGCTCTGGAAAATGGGATTTAAATATTCAATTCCCGCACGTTGCTGGTTAATAAAACTATCATCCATGATGATTCCTCACTTACTGTCTAAATGCACGGGTTTTTTAGCGGACATCAGTACAAGACTGGTATTGAATTTTCCTTTCCAGACTAACTTCCTGACTTTCTTTTTTATTTTCAAATCACAGAATCCTGTCCGTTTTAACATTTCTATTAATTCTCCGCTTGTATAGAATTTAACCTGGTCTTTAATAAAAAATCTATGCAGCAAATCCCACAATTGGGTTAGGGCTGATCCGTCTTTTGCCCTATCCAAAAGCAAAAACTGTCCGCCGGGATTAAGCACATTATAAATCTTAATTAAGGCAGATTCTGCATCACCAAAATAATGAAAGACGCTTGAGCATGTTATATGACTTAAGCTTTTATCCCCAATAATATCTAATAAATCAGACATATTTAACTTTTCCCAGTCCGCCGAAATGAAGCTAAGACCATCAAGCCTTTCTTGCAGCGCTTCTGCTTGGGCAACATTAATCATTTTCGTCGATATATCGACACCTATACCGCTAATCAGTGGATTATTTTTTTTCATCTGCCTGAGCAGCCACCCTGTTCCACAACCAATGTCAAGAATGGTGTCAACCGAAGCTGAATTCTCCAGCGCATCAATTATAAACTCATTATGCGCTTTGTACCATGAAGATAAGCGGTTATGCTCATAATCCGGCGCTGCTTCATTGAATATTTGCTCAATTGAATTCATAATTGCTTGATCTTCGGTTAGTATAAAGTTCAGAATTCAGAACCATTCATTTTTGATGCTGTCACTTCCAAGTTAGAAACTCGTGTTTTACTGATTTACATTTGTTTTCAGAAGTATTATTCAAGACTCAGCAAATCAGTCTTTGCCGAGTCTTGAAGCTGTAAAATAAAATTCAGAAGCAGTAAAGAAGTTAAATTCCTGGATTTCAATATTGAATCTGCAGATTTTGGGGAAACTGCGGGGCGGAAAGCGCCTGCGGATTTCTTTGCACAATGACCGTGTACATATTATTGTTCTCGTTTTCCGAAGGATGGACATTCCCGCCCAATTGAACTGTTCCGGGTGCAAACCCTTTCTGGAAAATGGTAAATGACTTGCCTTCGATGGAAACCGATTGACCGGTATTTACAAACTCCTGCAGCCACACCGGTTTTAACTGGTAACGGTCGTCATGCAGGATGTACAC
>JBAPTX010000232.1:0-5876 GCA_049282375.1 Calditrichia bacterium | reverse complement strand
TTTCGCCCAGGGTTTCCAGATCCCAGTCATCCGGATGCTGTTTGTTGCCGATGTTCTTTTCGAACTGTGCATCCAGAAATTCATCCATAATGCCATCCAGTTCTTCCCGCACATTTTCTTCCACCAGTGCTTTACGGCGGCGCTCATAGATGACTTCCCGCTGTTTATTCATTACATCATCATATTCCAGCAGGTGCTTGCGGATGCCGAAGTTCTGCATTTCCACCCGCTTCTGCGCTTTTTCAATAGCACGCGTCACCATGCGATGGGTAATCATTTCCCCCTCCTGCGCCCCGAGCCGGTCCATCACCCGGATCAGGCGGTCGGAACCGAACAGCCGCATGAGGTCATCTTCCAGGCTGAGGAAAAACTTGGTGGCGCCGGGATCGCCCTGGCGTCCGGAACGCCCCCGCAACTGGCGGTCGATCCGGCGGGATTCATGGCGCTCGGTTCCGATGATGTGCAGTCCACAGGTGACATCCGCTTTGCAGATATCTCTTTCAAAACCGCCGGGAGTGGCCGTTTCGTTGCTTTCCCGGAAACATTCGCCGCCGCATTCGATTACTCCGCGGCCCAGTTTAATATCGGTGCCGCGGCCCGCCATGTTGGTGGCAATGGTAACTGCTCCCGGCTGACCCGCTTTTCTCACAATTTCCGCTTCCTGCTGATGATATTTGGCATTAAGCACACTGTGGGGAATGCCGCGCCGTTTGAGCATCCGGCTCAGGGTTTCGGAAACTTCCACGGTAATGGTACCCACCAGCACCGGACGCCCCGCTTTGTGAAGCCGCTCGATTTCATCGCTGACGGCATTGTATTTTTCGCGTTTGGTGCGGTAAATAACATCTTCCGAATCGACCCGGCGGATGGGCTTGTTGGTGGGTATTACCACGACATCCAGTTTATAAATATCCCAGAACTCGCCGGCTTCGGTCTCTGCCGTGCCGGTCATGCCCGCCAGCTTATCGTACATGCGGAAATAATTCTGCAGCGTAATAGTTGCCAGCGTCTGGGTTTCCCGTTCAATTTTAACATTTTCTTTTGCTTCCAGCGCCTGATGAAGCCCGTCGCTGTAGCGGCGCCCGTGCATGATGCGGCCGGTAAATTCATCCACAATCATCACCTTACCCTCCGCCACTACATAATCCACATCCTTTTCGAACAGGGCGTAGGCTTTCAGCAATTGTGAAATGCTGTGATTCTTTTCATTCTTTTTGATGTATTCATTCTGAATGCGGTTTTTCTGCTCAATTTTTTCAGCTTCCGGCAGCTCTTCTTCACCTTCAATGCGCGAAAACTCCTCCGCCAGGTCCGGCAGAATAAATTCCTCCGGATGACTGGGGGAAAGAAAAGTGCGGCCTTTATCGGTCAGATCAATGACATGGCCTTTCTCGTCAATGGCATAGTAGAGCTGTTCGGTAATTTCGCTCATCTTTTTATCGCGCATGAAATTATTTTCCATGTCGAAAACCATTTTGCGGATCCCCTGCTGCTGATAAAGTTTCTGCAGGCGGCGGTTTTTTGGCGCGCCATGATGCGCGATTAATAGTTTTACAGCGGCATCATCAATTTTTTCTTCTTCCAGAAGCTTTTCGGCTTCGGCAATCAGCGCATTAACATAGCGGGTTTGTTGACGAACCAGCCGTTCGACCTCTGTTTTCACTTCATCATAGGTCTGAGTGGATACATCCAGCGGCCCCGAAATGATCAAGGGGGTACGGGCTTCATCGATCAGCACACTGTCCACTTCATCCACAATGGCATAATTGTGGGCGCGCACCTGAACAATATCTTCCGGGGAAACCGCCATATTATCCCGCAGATAATCAAATCCGAATTCGTTATTGGTACCGTAGGTAATATCGCAGTTATAGGCATCCCGGCGCTGCTTGCTGTCCATTTCATTCAGAATAACGCCAACAGTAAGGCCAAGGAATTTGAAGACCTCTCCCATCCACTCTGCATCTCTTTGCGCGAGATAATCATTCACCGTTACCAGATGAGCGCCTTTACCGGCCAGGGCGTTAAGGTAAAGGGGCATGGTGGCCACCAGCGTTTTCCCTTCCCCTGTCGCCATTTCGGCAATTTTTCCCTGGTGAAGCACAACACCGCCAAGCAACTGGACATCGAACGGCACCATATCCCAGGTGATTTCCTGATTGGTTACCATCCACGTTTTGCCCAGCATACGCCGGCAGGCATCTTTCACCACCGCAAAAGCTTCCGGCAGAATATCATCGGTGGTTTCCCCCTCGGACAGGCGTTGACGGAACTCATCCGTTTTTGCACGGAGTTCTTCATCTGACAAATTTTGGTAGGATTCGAAATGTTGATTGATGATTTCAACATAAGGCCATAGATTTTTCAGTTCACGTTCGTTTTTAGTGCCAAAAATTTTTGCAACTATTGTATTTAACATTTAAAATCTCCGGAAATACATTTTATGGGGCGGACCGCCGCCACTCTACTTTAAAATTCATCCCTGTTACTTTAGGGATGCGGAAAAGTTCTAAGCCTTTAAAATTATGGGAATTCGTTGCGGCAAGCAAATACTAATAGAAGTTGCTGAAGGGCATTTTTTATTCGGAAGAACAAAGAAAAGGATTTTGATTAATGACCCGCCAGCAGGCGCATGGCGAGAAACGGAGGAAGTTTGTTGTTCATGATTTCATCATAGGTTTCCTGCACCGGATACTCCAGCCGGATAAATTTCAATAGCCCGGATTCACTATCCAGCAGTACAAAACAAAGGCGGGGGTCACCGTCCCGCGGCTGACCGATACTGCCTACATTTACAATATATTTTTGATCCTGATAATCCAGTTGAATTTCTTCCTTGAACAGGGAGCCTTCCTTTTCGGAAAAAATTACCGGAATGTGGGAATGTCCTACAAAACAAAGCCTTTGTGATATACTTTTTAAATAATGGCGCGCTTCAATTTCCGACAGTATATAATGCCATTCTTCCGGCAGCACCGGTGTACTATGCACAAAAAGCAATCTATTTTCATGATGCGAAAAGGGAAGATTTTCCAGATAAGCTTTATTCTGCAGAGTAAGCGTGCGGCTGGTCCAGTTTACCGCATCCCTTGCATACTGATTAAAATGGTATGTATCTGTTAACCCGAGAACCGCATGATCGTGATTGCCCATAAGGCATACCTGGCAATTGCTTCTGATCAGTTCCACGCACTCGTTAGGGCGCGGCCCATAACCCACCACATCGCCAAGGCATACAATTTTATCAACATTTTCTGAATGAATATATTCCAAAGCCTGGCGCAATGCCGCCAGATTAGAATGAATATCAGAAATAATGGCGATTTTCAATTTTTATTCCCTTCAGGGCAGTTGAGTGATTTTCCGCTTTTATCAGGAATTAAATTTTAGGTTTATCTGAATTTTTCGAATTCCGGCTGTTGTTTTTTCCAGCCATATTTTTTACACTCAGCCGGGCCAACAAGCTTTTTTTAAGCTGATCATTGCTCTTTAATTCTTTATAAATTGCGTCAATTATACCATTAATAAATCGGCTGCTCCGGTTACTAATAAATTCTTTACTAAGTTCCAGTGCTTCATTAATGGTCACTTCGGCAGGGATATCCGGGAAAAACAGCAACTCACAAGTTGCCAGGCGGATGAGCACTTTATCCAGCAAAGCCACCCGTTCGATATCCTTATCCTTCAGATTCGCCAATATGAGCTTATCCAGCTCATCCTTATTATCACTGGTCCTGGTAATAAGATCCCGGCAAAAATCATTCATTTCAAACTCAACTGTGAGTGCAACCCGCCGGGCTACCGATAGCACATCTTCGTGCAGAAATTCGTTGCTGAAAAGCACCTGAAGGGCGAATCTGCGTGCTTGCCTCCTTGAAAGCATCGAAACCATATCCTTGTGATTATTTACCTTTGCATCACCGGCCATTTTAAATAAATCCTTACGGTTTCGGGTGTTGGGTATCAATTTCCTGAATTTTAAAATTCTTATAAATTCTGATGCAACTCTTCGCTTCCAAAAAGTGCAATCCTGCATATATTTTCAGATGAAATCCGGGTGAACAAAACCTTATCCTGTGAAAATAACCTGAGATTGGTTTAACATTATGATTCCCTATAATAACATTTATTCAGCCCACTTGGGGCCGCGGGGTGGCAGGCGTCTAATCTCAACATGATAAGTAGCAGCTTAAAGTCACTCCGGGTTTTCCGACGAGTGGTTTATGCATTAACACAAACTCACGTAGATAAATGATAAAACGGGAAAAGCATTCCCGAAATAATCAATAGGAATAAAAACCGCGGCCGGTTTTGCGTCCCAGATACCCTGCGGCAACCATGTTAACCAAAAGCGGGCAAGGCCGGTATTTAGGGTCTTTAAATCCATTGTACAGCACTTCCAGAATGGCCAGACAAACATCCAGACCAATAAAATCAGCCAGTTCCAACGGCCCCATTGGATGTGCCATTCCCAGCTTCATTACCGTATCAATGGCTTCCTTTTCCGCCACACCTTCCATTAGGCTGAAAATTGCCTCATTTATCATGGGCATTAAAATGCGGTTGGCAATAAAACCGGGGTAATCCTGAACCTCCACCGGAGTTTTCCTGAGTTTTTCGGCAACTGCCAGAATTGTATCCAGTGTTTCCCTGCTGGTGGCCATTCCGCGAATCACTTCCACAAGCTTCATAACCGGTACCGGATTCATAAAGTGCATACCGATAAACCGCTCCGGCCGGCCGCTGCCGGCAGCCAGGCGAGTCATAGATAATGAAGAGGAATTGCTCGCAAAAATCGTTTCGGAATCACAGATTTCATTTAACCTGGAAAATACCTTCTGTTTTATGGAATAATCCTCTGTAACCGCTTCTACAACCAATTCGCAGTTTGAACAATCTTCAAGATTGATGCTGGTAGTAATACGGTCTAAAATCTCTTTAGCATCATCATTCGTTATTTTTTCTTTTTTAACCTGCCGCTGAAGATTCTTTTCAATCGTTTGAACTGCCCTTTCGAGATAGCTCTGCTGAACATCCAGCAGAATTACCGAAAAACCAAACTGGGCAAACACATGCGCAATACCGTTCCCCATTGTTCCGCTGCCAACTACCGCCACATTTCGGATGGTCATTTCAATTCTCCCTTTTTAAACCATTTCTACCAGAACTGCCACCGCTTCGCCGCCGCCGATACAGAGAGAGGCGATTCCTTTTTTACCACCGGTTCGCTGCAGATTATATAAAAGAGTGGTCAGAATCCGGGTCCCGCTGGCACCAATCGGATGCCCGAGAGCCACCGCCCCTCCGGCGACATTCACTTTATTTACATCCAGCCCTAAAATATTATTCACCGCCAGACTGACAACCGCAAATGCTTCATTGATTTCATATAAATCCACATCATCTTTATCCAGTGCGGTCTTTTTGAGCAATGCATCAATGGCATCGGCGGGGGCAGTGGTAAACCATTCCGGATCCTTGGAGGCAGTTGTATATGCAATAATCCGGGCCAGCGGTTTGGCCTCCAATTTTTCTGCCTGTTCACCGGACATGACCACAACTGCCGCCGCGCCGTCATTAATTTTTGAGGCGTTCGCCGCTGTTACTGTTCCTTCTTTATCAAACGCCGGACGCAGAGAGGTAATTTTTTCAAATTTCACCTTTCCCGGTTCCTCATCGGTGTCCACGGTGGTTTCTCCTTTACGGCTGCTGATTGTCACAGGTAATATTTCCTTATCATACCATCCTTTTTCCTGTGCCTGCAGCGCCCGTTTATAACTTAAAATTGCATATTCATCCTGGGCTTCCCGGGGAACCTGGCACTCCCGGGAACACAATTCTGCTGCATTTCCCATATGATAATCATTATAAACATC
>JBAPTX010000231.1:0-2103 GCA_049282375.1 Calditrichia bacterium | reverse complement strand
CATTAGTGGCGCTGTTATTCAAATACAGACATGTTTCCCCCCAAAAACCCCTTATTTGGAGTGGCATTGATTTTGCCGTTCTTTGAAGTGTTAAAGGTATTTTCAAATTGAGAAAACCGGAGTTTTAGAATGATTGACTCACCTGCTTGTCCCCGCTGCCGCGGAAATGTTATGAGTGAAGATCTGTTCTGCGGACAATGCGGATTTAATCTGATGGCCCAGGCGCCGGGCGCAGGTGCAACCCAGAAAGATTTGAAACTGGATGATATTCAGATGAGCCTTGCAATTGTCTATCTGAAAAAAGGGGAATATCAAAAAGCCATTGATGTTTTCGAAAAAATATTAAAATCCAAACCGGATAATACCCATGCCAGCCGTTTGTTAAAACAGACCCTTCAGTTGCAGCGGGAATCCCGGGCCGTAAGCGGAGCATAAAACGAAATGCAAAAAACATGTGCCAGTTGCCGGACAGTTAACCGGCCGGAAAATAAATACTGCACACAATGCGGGAGTCCCCTGCAAAACAGTGCCACACCCCTTGCACGGCTGGTTCTGCTGGACAAAACAGAAGGGAGCCGGATGTATCCCCTGAATGGTAAAGAGAGTACGCTGGGAAGGGATACGGCAAACTCGGTGGTTCTGAATGACGAGCAGATTTCTAAAAAACATGCAATGATCTGTTTTGAAAACGGATCTTACCGGATAAAAGATACCGAAAGCAAAAACGGTGTGTTTGTGAATGGACGCAAAATAAACGGATCGGCACGGCTGCTGGAAACCAGCCTGATTAAACTGGGAAATACCATTCTGCGCTTCGAGACCAATGGTAAATTTTCAAAGGGAGATTAATTATGCCGCGGCTGCTGATATTCGGAAACCTGCTTTTTCTGCTGCTTTTGCTTGCCTGCTCGGGCAAACAAAGTAACCGGGAGGCCCGGGGCAGCAACCGGTCTGATGCCAGGATGGTGGTCGGGGTTTCCAGCGATCTGGATACATTTAATCCCCTTTACACACGCTCCGCCCTGGGGCAGGAAATCACCCATCTTATTTTACTGGGACTGGCAGATCTTAATGAAGAGGGTGAATTTGAACCGGAACTGGCTGAATCCTGGGAGCATTCGGAGGATTTTTTGTCCTTAACATATCATCTGCGCAGGGAAGCCCGCTGGTCCGATGGTCATCCGGTAACTGCTTATGATGTGGAATTCACCTATCAAATGATCATGGACCCGGCTGCAGGAAGTCCCCGTCAGGGTTATACCGAATATATTCAAAAAGTGGAAGCTGTTGATTCATTCACAGTGGTCTTTCATTTCAGCGAAGCATATCCTTACCAGATTTTTGATACTGCCGGGGAGATTATACCCCGCCATCTTCTGGAAAATGTTAAAGCGGCGGAAATGAGCACTCATCCAATCGGCAGGCAGCCGCTTTCGAACGGTCCTTTCCTGTTGAAGCGCTGGGAGCCGAATCAGTATATCGAACTGGTTCCCAATCCGCATTATTTTGCCCAAAAACCCCTGCTGGATAACGTGGTGCTGAAAATTGTGCCGGACGGGACCAATCTTTACACCCAGCTTCAAACCGGCGAAGTGGATATGCTGCTGGATGTTCCGCTGGAGAAAGTCAGTAAATTACAGAGCAGCCGGGAGATCCGGCTTTATAATGTACAGGGCAGGGTATATAATTTTATAGGATATAATCAGCGGAACGCGCTTTTTACCGATTTCCGCGTGCGCCGCGCGCTGACGATGGCTGTGGATTGCGATAAAATAATTGAAGCGCTTTTATTTGGATATGGCCGGCGCTGCGTCAGTCCGTTTCCCCCGGCCCTGGCATGGGCTTATAATAAAAATATTCAATCGCTTCCCTTTGATCCGGAGGCATCCCGCCGTTTACTTGCGGAAGCAGGCTGGACAGACAGCGATGGAGATGGCTGGCTGGACAAGCAGGGCCGCCTTTTTAAATTCGATTTTTTTACTAACGCCGATAATCAAATCCGTGCGGATATGGCCGTCATTATTCAGCAGCAGTGGAAGAAAATAGGAGTGAAGGCGGATATTCAACTGTTGGAATGGACCGCACTGATGGACCGGCTGCAGC
>JBAPTX010000230.1:0-5564 GCA_049282375.1 Calditrichia bacterium | reverse complement strand
TCTTTGGCCTGATAGGCCAAAGCCCGGACATCCTTCGGAAGGCAGGAGCCGCCAAATGCAAACCCCGGTTTCAAATAGTAACTCGATAAATTCAGCTTGTCATCCAAACAGAAAATATCCATTAATTTATGGCTGTCTACACCATATGCTTTACAAATAGTACCAATTTCATTTCCAAATACCACCTTAACTGCATGAAAAACATTATTTGAATATTTAACCAGTTCTGCAACTCTAACCTCCGTCCTCACCAACGGGGCGTTAACACCGGCATATATTTCAGCAAGATAATCACCGCTTTTAGCATCCCATTCGCCAATGACTGTGAAGGGTGGATCATAAAAATCTTTCAGGGCGGTACCTTCCCGCAAAAACTCGGGATTTGAACACCCTCCAAAATCTATACCGACTGCTTTTTGGCTTTGTTTTTCTATAATTTTCAGGGATTTTTCCAACGTTCCCGGTGGAACAGTACTCCGAATTACAAATACATGATAATGATCAATTTCCCGTATGGCCTCGCCGATTTGTTCTGCAACACGATAAATATAGTCAAGGGAAACTTTGCCATTTTTTTGACTGGGAGTACCCACACATATCAGTGAAATATCGGATTGGCTGATTGCATATTTAAAATCAGTGGTTGTAATTAACCGATTTTCCGCAACCATTGAATGCAATATTTTTTCCAGACCGGGCTCGACAATGGGGCTCTTACCCTCATTTAATATCTTAACTTTTTCTTCATTTACGTCCACACCTATTATCTGATGTCCTTCTTTTGCAAAACAGGCAGCTGATACACATCCAACGTAACCCAATCCAAGTACAGCAATTCTCAAAATTAATCCTCCGGATTTCTATATTTTTTAAGTTAATCTTAAACTATTTTATTGAGTTTCTTCTTTTGGCATTCTTACCAGGTTACGGTCTGCTTTAGCCCAGGTAACTTTCTGCATCCCGAATAATCCTTTAAATATTCCAATTAGAGCGGCATAATTTACCATAAAGAAATAAAAGGGTATTTTTAGAAAAGCAGGAAGTGCTCTTTGAGCCAGTATCCATCCCAACATAACCAACAGATAAAAAGCAATTTGAAGTAAAAAGAAAAGATTCCATAAAGGGGAACCGAGCAGAAGAAAGTTTGATAGCAGGATAACCAGCATAAAGAATGAAGTAAACCAGCGAAGCAGTTTGTGAGATATATACATCAACCATTCTACTATCTGAGTACTTCCGGGAATTCCTTCATTTTGAATAATTCCCTGAATAGCTCCGGCAGTAATTCTTTTTCGGCGTCTAATTTCCTGCTTAACAGAAGGAGTGGCATTTTCCCATGCAAGCGCCCGGGGATTATAAATAACTCGATATCCTTTTCTAATTGCATTCATTGAAATCACAAAATCATCCAACACAATATCAGGTGAAGGCTCTAAATACGCTTCTTTTCGGAGAGCATACATCGCACCATCCACACCAATGATAGATCCAATTTTACTTTCACATAATTGAATGAAACGCTCATAAAGATAATATAAATTTTCCTGACGCCCGAATTCATTACTTTCATTAATGATTTTTACATCACCTGTAACAGCTCCAACGCGTTTGTCTTTCATATAGCGCACTAACTCACGAATACTATTTGGATGATACATGGTATTTGCGTCAGAAAGAATTACTATATTATTTCTGGATTTTGGGATACTGTAAATTAAAGCCCGCGTTTTGCCACCTCTGGGTGATTTTTCAAATAAAATGACCCCTTTATCCCGATATTTTTTTACCAAATGATTGGTTGCATCCTCGCTTCCATCGGAAACAATAATGATCTCAAGTTTTTCTTTTGGATAATTTAGATTAAGTGAATTTCGAATTTTTTCTTCGATGACATTTTCTTCATTATAAGCAGCAATAATTAAAGAAATACTGGGGAGATAACTTCCATCGGGTTTGATTTCACGACTATGAATGAGCGATATAAACCAGATTAAAAAGGGATATAGAAAATAAACATAAACTAAAATCCCAATAGACAAAAAGAACAAGAATTGCAACATCTGGAAGAGTCACCTTCATTGATTTAATAAAAAATGCTTACTCTGATAAATCTCCAAAAAAAATTGCTGCTAAAACTCCATTTTTTTATTTCCCTGAATTAATGAAACAATATAATAAAAATGGAATTGACCTATATTAAGCTTTTCCGTTACTCGTTTTGTGACAAACATCTATAAAAACATCAGCAACTTTTTCCCAGCGGAAATTCTCATAAACATACTGCCTGGCGGCATCGCCAAGATTTTTCCGTTCTATTTCATTTTCAAGTAACTGAATAACTTCATTTGCAAAATCTTTATCGGAATCGGCAATGATGATATGTTTACCGGGTATCAGTGGTAAGCCCTCTGCACCAATGGTTGTCGACACAATGGCTTTTTCCATGGACATCCCCTGATAGATTTTCATGCGGGTCCCCCCCCCAATTCGAATGGGAACAATAAATACTGCGCTTTCTGCAATATAAGGACGGGTATCGTCCACCCAGCCGGTTACGGTTACATTGGAAAGTTCTGCAGCAATTCTTTGCAATTTGGGAGATGGATTTTTACCTACGATAGTAAATTCAGTATCCGGGGCCTTTTTACGAATCAGCGGCCATATTTTTTCTAAAAAATACAGCATTGCATCATGATTTGGAAGCCAGTCCATTGCACCCACAAATAACAGCTTTCTTTTTTCCGGCTGCTTGGTTTGAGGGGCAAAAAATTCTGTATCCACTCCGGTAGGAATTTCATAAACATTGTCGGCTTTATACCAGGATTCCATCAACTTTTTGTCATTTTCCGAGACTGCAATAACTGAATCAAAGCGATGGCATTGCTGCTTTTCATGGAAAAACATTTTTTTAAACTGAAGCCACCAGAAAGTTCTCATTAATGGATCTTTGGCACGCTGCATATGCCGCTGTGCAATGGCTGCTTCAACATTGTGTTGAAATAACAGTATCGGTAAATCTTTTATTCTTTTAAAATTCAGGGTTGATTGCATAAAATCGCAAATTGCGAGATTATACTTCCCATTTTCCAATTCAGAAAGTACCGCGTTTTCTAGTTCAGGAGAATAATCATTAAGCATTGTTACCGGATACAGGGAGAGAGATTTCTTTAAAATTTCCCAGTAAAACTTTGTTGTGTATCGTCTGGTTTCTTTCCAGGGAACCGGTATAAACTTATCGCAAATTTTTTCCATTTCCTGCAAATATTCATCGTCCCCAGGAGATTCCATATTGCTGATGACAGTAACAGAAGCTTTTTTATTTAATTGTTGCAAAATACTGGAAGTCCGAATTTTACCGCCCGTGTCCTGGGGGAAAAGAAAACGTTGTGACAGAAATAGAATCCGGTAATTTTTATTCAGTTTATCCATTTACAAAAGAATCCTTTTTAATCTTCGGTTAACAATAACATTTCATCTTCTACCGTATCTCTAATTATCGGTGCTTTTATCCTGTTACGATAGTTTTTTATATCACCACTTACTTTTATTAAAACTGCGACAAAATCTTCAATACTACTATTATCATAAGTTACAACTCCCGGAGGCCTGCGGTAATTCTCGCTTGCAACTACAACCGTTTTGAGGGATAGAGCTTCCAGCACTGAGCTGCTTACCCCATCTTTAACCGGAGTGCGCAAATAAATATGTGATTTATTCAGAATAGTTAAAAATGAATCATGATCCTGATCACCGGCAAAAACAACATTTGAAGTCAGTTCTAAAGCATTTATTTCCTGACGAATTTCCTCATAATCTTCATCGTAACCTAAAAAGATCAGTTTTAACTTAGGATAAGTTTTTACAACTTCCCTGACTGCTTTTAACATTCGGGATATAAAAAACTCGGGCCGGTTAAATACATATGTGGCAATTACCGGAAAACTGTTTTCGAATGCAGCCCGCAAATGTCCGTTAAACGAAACCGGCTGATATTTCAAATACTGAACACTAAATGCCTGAATCGGAATAATTTTTTCAGGCTTGATTCCATACCCTACAATTTTCTCTTTAACCGCATCATTGTTACAGATAATTCTTCTGGAAGCTAAAAAAATAAACTTGTAAACCGGTGTCAATATTTTTGCCCTATTCTGCGGAAAATATTTCTGATAAGGCCCCGCATGAAAAGTAAGATAGGGACGTTTAAATGTTAACAAGCTTATGGTAATTGCAAGACAGGTAAGGACAAATCCTTTGGGAGAATCCCCATTCATGTGCATATGAATCCGGTATCCGGCTTTAGCATGACGGAACACTTTTTTTACATAATCGATGCCGCTGAATACAGGTATATATTCATTGCTGGGAAGCGTTCTGCTAAACGGCGATATGTTCAGCACTTTACATTGGTGACCCGCCGCAATTAATGCCTCCTTTAAAAAGGATACCCGGACGCCCCATCCTGCCCGGGGCGGCGGATAAGAGGTAATTTCCAGAATTTTTTTAGATGTCATTCTTCCCTGATTCTTCAATTATTTTGATATTATTATCTTCAAATTCCTGATTATGCCGGACAGTAAATCCGGCTGCAGCTTTATAATCTTGCAAAACAGAAACATTTTGATTCTCTAACTGGGAACAGTGGGCTACCTCGAACCGAATTGGGCTTTTTTTATCAAAAACAACTCTGGTCAGCAGGGCGTTTGTCCGGCAATTATCCACATCTTCCATTTCAATTACTTTTTGTAAAGGATTGAGATAGACTTTTTCTAATGAATTATCGGACTGGATTTCTAACATCATCAAACCCTGTTCTTTACTCTGAAAGGATAGATCACGTACCTTGGCATCCATGGGAAACAGCATGCAATTAATCAGCGGCAGGCGGGTTTTTGCAGATTGATGAATAACCGGTGCAGCTATCTTTTGCCCATATCCGGGAGCAGTCCAGCCCTGCTCGGGCAACGGCCCTCCGTTTTCGATCCGGGATGCAAATCCCGGTTTTCCCTTCATGTATAAAACCGGTTGATCCTGACGGTAAAAGGTATCGTTTTTAAGTTGCAAATCACCGGGAGAAAAGTGAAGGAAATTTTCCACTGTAAACTCCCTTCCTTTATTAGATGAATCTATCAAATCAAAAATCAGACAATAGGCTTCTTTAACAAAGAAAATAAATCTATGATGACTTACATTTTCATTTAGCCCGGCAAAACGATCTACGGCTGCAGAAACTAAATCCCATTCAGAAGTGAATACCCATAATTGTTTTCGCGGCTCTGATACACATGACCAGGAAATCCGGCTCTCATGCTGTGCCTGCCCGGTCCCATTAACTTCGATATTGTTGTGCCCCCGGGTTGCCCTGAAATAGCGATGCCATTCCAGGGGGCCAAAATAAGTATAAAATCCGGGATCAATGATCAGGGGTTTACCCGATACACAGATTTCAAATGACAGTATATCAGCATGTCCGTGTGCTGCAGAAGGGGTTTCATCGCGGTAGACACCATGAGCAATTTTACCAAAATCGAATAAACAATAGTGGCTGTCTTTTTCCCATCCGC
>JBAPTX010000229.1:0-5513 GCA_049282375.1 Calditrichia bacterium | reverse complement strand
GTATTGAAGTGGTGATTGATAATAATTTTAAAAAAGATGTGACCGGTTATTTTGTTTATGAAGTTGACAGCTATCAGAATGGACGTCTGGAATACACCCTTCCGCCGCTTTCCAGTGGAACACATACTCTGAAAATTACCGCCTGGGATAATCTGAACAACTATTCCGAGCAGGAAGTGACCTTCCGGACAACGGCCCAAAAAGATCTGCTGCTGACGGAAGTGGTCAATTATCCCAATCCTTTTAGTGACAACACTTATTTTACATTCCAGTTAAATTCCCCCAACGGTCCCGCCGATGTCACCATCAGCATTTATACCGTTACCGGACGCAAAATCAGGGAGATTTTTGAGCCGTCCAAGGGGCAGCAGGGATTTAATAAAATTTACTGGAACGGGCTGGATATGGATGGGGATATTCTGGCAAACGGCATTTATCTATATAAGATTATCGTGGAAGATGGAGAAAGCACTGCCGAGAAAATTGAAAAACTGGCGGTGGTCCGCTGATCATTCCCTGTTCGTCTATTACATGAATTTAAGATACAAACCGCCCCTGTCCGGCAGCATTTCCGAACAGGGGCCTGCTTTTCCGGTTGTTTCCGGCGGCCCCCTGTTTTATTTTGTGCCCCTTGTACAGGGGGTGTAACAGAATAGTGGAGCTGAAAAAAATATCCGGCCCCGCCAAATGGCCCGGCTTATTATTCCCATAACTGGAAAAATATATGAATAGTACTTTCACCTATAAAAAAGAGCTGAATTCCGAACCGCCGGAAAATGAAATTACCGCTTTTATTCTGGAGAACGGTTTAAAAGTCATTTTCCTGAAGAATCACGCGGTCCCGGTTGTAGCTGTAGACTTGTGGTATCAGGTGGGTTCCCGGAATGAGGAGCCCGGCAAAAGCGGTTTTGCCCATTTGTTTGAACACATGATGTTCGAAGGGTCGGCAAATGTGAAAAAAGCCGAGCACATGCGGCTCATCAATGATGTGGGCGGCGTGGTAAA
Source organism: Calditrichia bacterium (assembly GCA_049282375.1). Taxonomy (GTDB): domain Bacteria; phylum Calditrichota; class Calditrichia; order RBG-13-44-9; family RBG-13-44-9; genus JBAPTX01. The sequence continues at coordinate 4,508 of JBAPTX010000229.1, read as the reverse complement.
CGGCTCTACATCGCAGGACCGCACCAATTACTGGCAGGTGGTGCCGGCAAATCAGTTGGAGCTGGCGCTCTGGCTGGAAGCGGACCGCATGCGCTCGCTGAACCTTTCGCAGGAGACTTTTGAAAATCAGCGGGATACTGTAAAGGAAGAACGGCGCATGCGGGTGGATAATCAGCCCTATATGCGCATTCTCTATGAGATGAAAGATGAACTGGCTTACCGCAGTTTCCCCTACCGGCATTCGGTTATCGGTTCCATGGCGGATCTGGATAATGCCGGCCTGCAGGATGTGCGCGATTTTCACGATAAATATTACCGGCCCAACAATGCCATTCTTGCCGTTGCCGGCGATTTCCTGCTTGCCGATGCCCTGTCACTGGTTAAAAAGCATTTCGAATCCATCCCCGCCGGTGCAGTGCCGGAACCGGTGAATATTGATGAAACGCTTCAGGGGGAGGAAAAACGGATCGTTTATGAAGATCCCTTTGCGCCCTTCCCGGCTTATGTCTGTTCCTGGCATGTTCCCGGCAGGGGAGAACCCGATTTCTATGCATTGGAACTGCTGGAAAAAATTCTGTTTGACGGGGACAGTTCCCGCCTGCACCGCCGCCTGATCGAAGAAGAGCAGTTTATTCTGCATCTGATGGGCGGATCGGATGGTAAAATGGGGCCGGCGCTCTTTTTTATGTTTGCCCAGATTCGACCCAGCCATACCATTGCCGAAGTGGAAGCAGTTGTGGATGAAGAAATCAGAAAACTGGTGGAGGAAGAAGTAAGTGAACGGGAGTTGTTGAAGGCGAAAAACAAGCTGCGGTCAGATCATGTTTCCCTTTGGGAATCGTCCCGCTCGCGGGCGGATCAGCTTTGCCTTTATACAATGCTCTTCGATAATCCGCTGATGTTTAGAGATGAACCGAAGGTTTTTGGCGGAATTACCGCAGCAGACCTGAAAAGAACTGCCCGGAAATACTTCCGCAAAGAAAACCGTTCCGTTATCGAAGTCTATCCCAAACCGCCTCAGGCGTAAAAACAAACTTCCGGCAGCACTGCAGGTGTAAACACTCAGCCTGGGGTCCCGGATAAGGTCAATAAAAATGCAGAAATCAGGAATCAGCAATGAACAAAGTCAACACTAAGATCACACTTCCCCCGATTGACGGGCATTTGCTGCCTTTTCGCTTCCCTCCTGCGAAAACAATTCAGCTTTCCAACGGACTGCGCCTCATCATTGTTGAGCGGGCCGGTTTACCCAAAGTCTATCTTCGCCTGGGATTTCCCTTTGGAATTAAAAACGATCCGGAGGGGCGCGAAGGCACCGCGGAACTGCTGGCGAATACCCTTAAAAAAGGGACTTTGCGTCGGGATTACCAACAGTTGGTGGATGATGTGGAAACAGCCGGCGGTGAGTTGGATGCCATGGTCAGTGAAGACTTCTGCATCATGTATGGGGAATTTATCAGCGAATACCTGCCGTTCGGTGTGGAAATATTGAGCGAAATGGCTTTAATGCCGGCGCTGCCCGAAAACGAGCTGGAAAAGGAGCGCATTAAATTAATTGCCAATTTGGAGAATGAAAAAAGCTCACCGGCTTTTCTGGCGCAGCGGCGGATGAACCGGGCGCTGTTTTCTCCCCATCCTTATGCCGGTTTTAAAACGGCGGCCACTATAGGTAATATTTCCCGGGAAAACCTTCTGCAGTTCCATCAAAGCCATATTTTTCCGCAGGGGGCAGTGCTGGTTATGGCGGGAGATGTCTCGGAAACTGCTGCAAAAAATCTGGCTGAAAAGTTTTTCGCTGACTGGCCCGGCGCAGAAAAGCGGGTTGAAAGTTTATTTGCGCAGCCGCTGGTTTCTCAGCGCCAGATTCATCTGGTCAACCGGCCCGGATCGGAGCAGGCTAATATTTTACTGGGTAATCTTTTATTTCCGCGCAATCATCCCGATTTCGAAAAAATGATGGTGATGAACAAAATTCTGGGCGGGGGCGGCAGCGGCCGGCTCTTTCTGAATCTGCGGGAAGAAAAGGGGTTTACTTACGGCGCCTACAGTGCCATGCAAACCTATCGCGACCAGGGTGCCTGGATTGCCAATGCTGAAGTCCGCACAGAGGTGACGATTCCTTCTCTGGAAGCTTTTGAAGAGGAATTTCAGAAAATTAAAAATGAGCCGGTTCCCGAAAAAGAATTAATGAATGCCAAGCGCTATCTGATCGGGGTATTCCCCCTGCAGAATGAGACCCCTTCCTCAATTGCCGCCCTGGCGCTTAAGCAGCAGCTTAACGGCCTGCCGGCGGATTACTGGGACCGGTATCTGGAAGCGCTGGAGAGGGTGGATGCGGATATGGTCAGGCAGATGGCGGAAGAATATATCCGGACGGTGGAAATGAATATTGTGGTGGTAGGTGATGCCGAAAAGCTGCTGAGTCCGCTGCGGGAACTGGCGCCATTGTCTCTTTATGATCCGGATGACAACATTATTTCAATATAAGTTTCCTATTTATGTGAATTCCCTATTTTGATTTGAAATGATCATGCTTTTACGGCGGCTGTTTAAGCGCCGGTTTTTAATGGATGGAGATGTGTTATCAACATTGTTTTTTTTAAAGCATTAAACAGTTGGCTCATTTTAGCAGCCTTTTTTGGCGGCAGAGTTGCCGCGGATTTCTCTCCGCTGCAGGAGCCGCAAAAATCCCGTATTCAGCAGGCCATCCTTTATACGATCAACAATCAATTTCAGGATGCTATTGAAATTTATGAGGATTTGATCCGCAGGAATCCCTATCATCCGGTGGGCTATTTTTATAAAGGGGCGGCCCTTCAGGCCCGAATGCTGGATGCGGAGGACTACCGGCAGGCAACTGAATTTTATACGCTGATGGATAAGACCATCTCTACAGCAGATTCCCTTCTGCAGCAGGATCCGGACAATGCCTGGGTATTATTTTATAAAGGGAGCGCTTTTTTATACCGCAGTTACATGAAAGCCAAAGAAAATGACTGGCTGCCGGCTTATCGCGATGCCCTAAAAGGGGTGGGTTCGCTGGAAACGGCAGTGGAATGTGATTCGCTGCTGTATGACGCATACCTGGGAGTCGGCAGTTTTAAATACTGGAAAAGCGCCCGCACCGAATTTCTGAACTGGCTGCCCATTATTAAAGATGAACAGGAAAAAGGTATCCGCATGGTGCGCACGGCTGTTGAGCAGGGTATTTTTGTGCACTGGATCGCCCGCGATCAGTTGTGCTGGATTTTACTGGATGACGGCCAGTTGGAAGAAGCGCTGCAGATTGCCGGTGAAAATGCAGAAGCGTTTCCGCAAAGCCGCTTTTTTAAATGGACGCTGGTTTCGGCTTTGGAACGCACCGGGCGAAGCGAAGAGGCCTATCAACAGTATCAGGATTTGCTGCAGCAGGTGCGCAGCTTACCGCAAAATAACGGCTACAATGAAATTGAATGCCTGGTCAGCATGGCTGAAATTCAATTTAAAAAAGAAAACTACCATTTGGCCTTTCAGCATGCCGATGAAGCTTTGCGCCTGAGACTGCCTCAGCAGGTGCGCAGCCGCGTGAGAAAGAAGCTGCAGAAAGCACTGGATATTCGGAGTTCCAGCGCTGAGTATTTACCCTGAAAAGATGATTTGAATTAATCACAGGAGCTATATAACAGGAAATTTTTACAATCATTGATGAACTATAGTTTCATTCTATTACCAACCCCTTAAAATAATAAATCCTGCCAAAGTGACCAATTACGTGAGGGCGGCGGACGAGGTACTCTAAATAGCAAGATGAGTGGACTAACCCTGAAAATGTGCGGGAAAACAGCCTTTTTCATTTAGATTGAAATAAAATTGATGTGTGTATATATTTGAAAAAAAATAAAAGAATTCCATGGCAGATATAGGCCTGAACCAGAATATTTCCATAAAAGAACGCCGCTTTCACATACAGACCGCAACCCATATTGAGGAGGGTTTGATCCGGACTGAGGTGTTTGAGGAAGGGCGGCTCTTGTTTTCTCAGAATCTGGCTTATGAAAGACGCAGCAATTCTCAGAACGGGGGATATGAAGAGCGTATCCGGAAAGTTTTGTCCCGCTGCCACCAGGTGGTAATCTCGGAAATGAAAACTTTATTTGATCTTTCCGCACTTTTGCGGGAGAAGGAGGATGCTTCCTCCCATTTCCGCCTGGGTGCTATTTTCCTGTCTCTTCATCTTTACGATCTGGCGGAGCAGCATCTGCGCCGCGCCATTGAGCTGGAGCCCGGGAAATACAGCGCGCATGTTACACTTGCCCGCACTCTTTTTTTTCAGAACCGGTTTCATGCATCTTTTGACATACTGGAACCGCTGCTTGCGGGTGATATTGCCTACCCGGACCTCTATAATCTGCTGGGAATGATCCTGCTGGAACAAAAAAATTTTATTCAGGCGCTTAATCACTTCCGGCAGGCGGTAAAAATGAATCCCGACTATAAAGAGGCCTTTTTCAATCTGGTGTATGCGGTGC
>JBAPTX010000228.1:0-1940 GCA_049282375.1 Calditrichia bacterium | reverse complement strand
GAAGTAAAATTCAGAGGGCTGCCTACCGCCATTACCCATTCACCAATTTGAACACTGTCTGAATCGCCTACATAAGCCACAGGTAAATTGTCTGCATCAATTCTGAGCAGGGCAATATCCGTATTGGGATCAGTGCCGATCAGTTGGGCACGGAATTCCCGGCGGTCGTATAAGATTACATTATAATCATTGCTGTTTTCAACGACGTGGTTATTGGTAAGAATATACCCTTCCTTATCAATAATGATGCCGGATCCGCTCCCCCGCTGAAAAAATTCCCCATCATTTCCGTCGCGCTCCCAGAAAAAGCGGTGATTTTCGTCCTGAGGCACATCCGCCACTAAAGATTGGCTCTGTATGGTGACCACAGCCGGTACAATTCGGTTTGCGGCTCTGATAAAAATAGGGTTCGGGTTTCCCTGCGGAAAACGTCCAGTAACGGTAAAATGCGAATCTGAAGGCAGGCGCTGCCAGGTCAGACTGTCTAAGTTTGCCCGGGGAGGCAGCTCCCACTGATCCATACTGGAGTCCGGCGAAGTCCAGAGTGTATCTCCCGGCGTCCGGAATTCCCTTTCGGGCCTGTCCCTTTGCGGCTGCCGCTCTTCCACACGGCTGTCTCCTCTCTGCCGCATTTCCTGTGCCTGCTGCGAGATATAAATGATATACACAACCAGCGCAAACAAAAGGATGCTGGAAAAGATTACCAATACTTTTTTAATAAAATCCATTCAGGAAGCTTTCTGTTTTTGATGAAAGTCTGCAAAGCTTAGTCGTTATTTCGTAAAATCAGCAGGCGCACCAGGTGCATCAGCGCCACTGCAGTTGCGGCGACATAGGTCATTGCCGCTGCATTCAGCACTTTTTTTGCCCCGCCCACTTCTGATGTATTTAAAAACCCATGAGACTGCAACTGCAGCAGCGCACGGTGACTGGCATTGAACTCAACCGGCAGTGTAATTAAATGAAAAGCCACCACACTTGCATAAAAGAGAATACCCAGATCCATCAAAAAAGGAGTCTGCAGGAAAAATCCGATTATAAATAACGGAAATGCCAGCATCGAACCAAAATTGGTTACCGGCAGGATTGCATGGCGAATTTTTAAAGGAAAATAGTTCTTGTGGTGCTGAACCACATGTCCGATTTCATGTGCGGATACAGCCAGAGAAGCAAGGGAGGTACCACGGTAATTTCCCTGCGATAAACGGACTTTCTTAACCCGCGGATCATAATGGTCGCTTAATTCACCTTCGGTCTCTTCAATATTGACATTACTGATGTTGTTCATTTCCAGCAATTTCAAAGCAGCCTGATAACCGGTCATTCCGCGTTGATTGTGAATTTTACTGTATTTTTTATAGGTGCTTTTCACCTTAAATTGCGCATAAACCGCCAGTATAATGGCGGGTATAAGCAGAACCATGGTGGGATCCCAGAAAAACATATCATTAATCTCCTGATATATAACTTTTAAAATTAAGCCCCAGGCCCTTTTTTTCAAAATACTTTGTTGGATATTCGGGTCTGCCGGAACAGATAATTTCAGGCGCCTGTCAGGGCAGAATAATAGACGGTAAAGCGGTATATTTTGTTCCCCCAGCCGCTGAATCAGCCAGGAGCAAATCACCGGATATCAAAGTTTCTATTTGGCTATTTACTGCTGTTAAGACTCAGGAGGCGATCAGAAGCAAGAAGTAAAATTATCTAAGAGGTAGCGAATTTCCAATATCCGTCATTCGAAAATTAAGGTTGATTTAGTAATGGCAACCGTTTATATTTAGCGCCGCAAATATGAGATGCGCCCGTAGTTCAATTGGATAGAACGCTTGACTACGGATCAAGAGGTTGGGGGTTCGACTCCTCCCGGGCGTACCATAGAAAAGGCCGGACAACAGAGTTTTCCGGCCTTTTTTTATGCTTTTGTACCGTCAGAATTTTAT
>JBAPTX010000227.1:0-1941 GCA_049282375.1 Calditrichia bacterium | reverse complement strand
AAACCCTCGGAGGCTCGCGAAACTGGGATTACCGTTATACCTGGATTCGCGATGCCAGCTTCACCGTTTATGCTTTAATCCGGCTGGGTTACACGGATGAAGCCGCCAATTTCATGAGATGGATTGAGGCGCGCTGTAACGAGCTGGAACCCGACGGGTCTTTACAGATCATGTACGGTATTCAAGGACAGCATAAGCTTACCGAAGAGCAGTTAACCCATTTTGAAGGATATCATCAGTCCACCCCGGTGCGGATCGGCAATGCCGCCTACAATCAGCTGCAGTTGGATATTTATGGGGAATTGATGGATTCGGTTTACTTATACGATAAATACGGCAGCCCGATTTCCTACGATCTCTGGCAGAACCTGATCCGGTTGCTGGACTGGGTTTGCAAAAACTGGGAGCAGGCGGACGAAGGTATATGGGAAGTGCGCGGCGGACGCCATGAATTTCTATACTCGCGGGTAATGTGCTGGGTGGCGCTGGACAGGGGGATTCGTCTGGCGAATAAAAGATCGTTTCCCGGCCCGCTGGATCAGTGGCTGGAATGCCGTAACCGGATTTATCGCGATATATATAAAAACTTCTGGAATGAAAAAAGAAAAGCCTTCATGCAGTATAAGAAAGCCAATGCACTGGATGCCTCTAATCTGCTGCTTCCCCTGGTACGCTTTATAAGCCCGACCGATCCGCGCTGGCTATCCACATTAAATGCAATCGAAGAAAATCTGGTATATGACTCACTGGTTTACCGGTATCGGGTGGAACATGAATCTATTGATGGATTACTGGGTGAAGAGGGAACTTTTACTATGTGCAGTTTCTGGTATGTGGAATGTCTTTCCCGTGCCGGAGATTTACAGAAAGCGCGATTCTATTTTGAAAAAATGCTGGGCTATGCCAATCATCTGGGGCTTTACGCGGAGGAACTGGGCCGCTGTGCGGAACACCTGGGCAATTTTCCGCAGGCGTTTACCCATCTTGGGCTGATCAGCGCTGCATACGACCTGAACCGGCGCCTTTCTCAATCCGGCATGCGGGGATAAAGGACAAGGTGAGTATAAAAACAGGTTTTTTTAACTGATATTTCCATTCAGCCATTCAAACCGTTTTTAAATGAAGGCGCGCTTTATCAGCGGACGGCTCTCCGGAATGGAAGCGCCGTCCACTTGGAATGAATGATTACCGTGAATATGCCAAACCGAAGGGATTCAATCCCACCGTTATTTCTGTAATATAAACCGGCACCGGGTGGTGAATTGAAACACCATAAACCGTCACTTTATCCGAAGTTGCGCCGGAATGGGTAAGATAGAGTTTCCGGGATGACTGGATTAAAGCAATGTTATGGGGGACAGCATAAGGGGTATCTGCTGATCCGATGACCCGGTTCCTGTGGGTATTAATTGCGAACAGGCCGTCCGTTCCGCCGCCGGGTAAATTGGTGGTATAAAATACCTGTCCGTGATTGGGCATGCCTGCGCCGTGTGCACCGGGAACATTGATGCTCTTTTTCTGCTGCATGGTGTAGCGGTTCAGGACAATGACTTCATCGGTGCCCTGGCAGGGAACATACAGGTAGCGGTTCCAGGTGGTAAGGGAAAGATGCGGATCTTTGCCGACAGCCGCCCGGCCCATTTCCTGCCGGGTGCGGGTATTAAACTGAACCACATAATCATTGCTGCCGGGGAGTCCCAGTACGGTAATATAGGCCAGCCGCCCCAAAGGGCCAAGAATCACATCGTGGGGTTTACCCCCCATTGAAACCAGGTCTGCCGGCGTGGGAATGCTTGCCACAACCTGCAGCGTTCTGAGATTAATCACATCCGTCACCTTATCGATATCGCAGTTTACCCACAACTGCCGCCCCAGTTTATCCGCCCACATATGAAAAATACCGGCACTGGTGGGAATGGTTGTTTCAATACTGAAATCCCT
>JBAPTX010000226.1:0-9883 GCA_049282375.1 Calditrichia bacterium | reverse complement strand
ATAAAATTGCCCAGAAAAATGGCATGAAGTGCCTGGTAAGCGGCTTCCGCGGCGGTCTCCTGCGCCAGGGTTTGGTTATAGCGGTCGCTGTTCAGGTTCTCCAGTGCTTCTCCGGCAAGAAGCCGGGCCTGCTGCAAAGTTAAGGGCGCATATTTTTTGGCCTTGGATTTATCCGCTTCATCAAGCAGCGCGCTTGTTTGCGCCATTACATTCTGACGAATAGCCTGGAGTTCCGCCTGACGGTACAACTGTTCTGATTCCGCCGCCAGATTTTGAGCGGATTTCATGTCATCCTGTTCCAAAGCGCCACTGCCTTTCAGAAAAAGATCCTCTGCCCGGGAAAATGTTTCACCCGCATATTCGGGCGCCTGTGCTGTCAGCGCATCCTCCCGTGCCTTCAATACAGCAGAAAAGGCCACTTTTCCGCGACCGGCAATCCGATTGGCGGTTTGCAGGTACGCGGCGGTTTCATCAATTTTTTTTCTGATATCGTTAATGTTTCCTCCCTGGTTCAGCTCGCGCCGGGCGGTCTGCAGCAGTTTCTCCGCTTTTTCAAAACTGGAAGGTGCGATCAGATGCACTTTCTCCTGCCGCATACTGATCATTTCCTGCTGTAAGCGCTCAATTCTCCCGGAAAGATTATCCTGCCCAAATCCCCGGGCTGCTGCCAACAGCAAAATTCCACATATAATCATTAAGTAATAACGGGTACCGGTAAGCATAATTCCTCCTCACTATTTTATAATTGTGGAAGCCGTATAATAAAATCCGGACACTGACAGGCCGGTTAATAGTGGTTCCCAAAAAAAGAATTATGGTTTAAAGTGATTGGTAATGGGTACGCGGCGGTCTTTTCCGAATGCCCGCAGAGAAATTTTAATTCCCGGCGCAGCCTGACGGCGTTTATATTCGTTCCCGTCCACCAGCCGAATCACCTGTTTGACGACCTCCGCATCAAAACCCAGTGCAATAATTTCGCTCATAGAGCGGTCCTTTTCAACATAGGCTTGCAGAATAGGATCGAGAATATCGTAGGAAGGAAGTGAATCGGTATCTTTTTGGTCCAGCCGCAATTCAGCGGAGGGCGCCTTACTGATAATATTCTGCGGAATCAGTTCCCGGCCGGCTTTTTTGTTGCGGTACTCCGCTAAGCGATAAACCATTGTTTTTGGTACATCTTTAATCAGCGAAAAACCGCCCACCATATCTCCATAAAGAGTACAATATCCGACACTCACCTCACTTTTATTTCCGGTGGCCAGCACCAGCCAGCCGAACTTATTTGACAGCGCCATTAAAATATTCCCGCGGATCCGTGCCTGCAGATTCTCTTCGGTGGTATCCGGGGGAAGCTCCCGGAAAAGTATTTTCAATTCACTTAAATAAGTATCGAACAGTTGTTTGATTATAAATTCATGAAATTCAATTTTTAAATTTTCCGCCAGTTGCCGGGCATCAGACTGGCTGTCCGCTGAGGTATATTGACTGGGCATGGAGACCGCCACCACATTTTCAGTTCCCAACGCATCAGTGGCGATTACTGCCACCAGTGCGGAATCAATTCCGCCGGACAGCCCCAGCACCACCTCCCGGAAATTATTTTTCTGTACATAATCCTTTAAGCCGGTTACCAGCGCCTGATATACTTCGGCATCCGGATCGGGGAAACGGCTTTCCCGCGGTTCGGTTAGTTTGCCCGCCTCCAACTGTTTAACCGGATCCATTTCCACTACTTCCAATTCTATTTCAGGGGGCAGAAACAGTTTTTCCTTCCGCCGGCGCGGATCGTGCAGCCGTTTGTTAAATACATTATCCGGACTCACATTTACCACCAGCAGTGCTTCTTCAAATGCCGGCCCCTGGCACAACAGCCTTCCTTCTTCAGAAAAGACCAAACTGTTGCCGTCAAAAACCAGCTCATCCTGCCCGCCCACAGTATTTACGTAGGCCACAATTGCTTCGTTATCCTGGGCGCGGACCGACAGCATGCGATAACGGTCCTGCACTTTTCCCACGCTGTAGGGGGATGAAGAAATGTTAATCACTACTTCGGCATTACCGTAAAGGGTTTGTTCGCGTGCAGGACCGCCCGGATACCAGATATCCTCGCAAATATTAACCCCCAGCCGGATATCATTCATAACAAAAACCTGCAGTTTTTTACCGGCTTGAAAATAACGGTCTTCATCAAAAACACCATAATTAGGCAGATAGATTTTATGATAAATGCCCACCACTTTGCGGCGGTGGAGGAGGGCCGCCGAATTAAAAATATCGTCCTTACGGTCCACAAAGCCGACGATCACCGCAATATCATCTGTGTAATCGAGTATCTTGAGCAGGTAATTCATATTTTCTGCAATAAAACGCGGCTTCAGCAGCAAATCTTCCGGGGGGTAGCCGGTAAGGCACATTTCAGGAAAAGCAACCAGTTGTGCTTCTTTTTCCCTTGCCTGCCCGATGTAGCTGATTATTTTCTGGTAATTTGCTTCCAGATCCCCTACAATGGGATTTATTTGAGCCAGAGCCAGCCGAAGCATTCGCATTTATTTCTCTCCCGGATTAACATTCCTTGATTAACTGCAGTGAAATGGAAAATAAGCAAAATTGAATGAGCGACAACGGCGGCTTTGCGACAACAGATTGACGGTTGATCGATGCAGCCAGGGTTTATACCCATTTTTCATTTCGTACCTGCATAAATTCCAACAAAAGGAAATCTTTATCTTGTCCAAAATAAGACTTGTGCCAATTTTAATCAAGTGCTTTCCCCACTCCGCATTGGCCTGGCCGGTTCACGGCATTTGAATGTGACTTTGAATCATTCTAAATAATTCCTATATTTTCTTACGTTTGAAAGGGAGAGAAATATGAAACTGGTGGACGTATTAAAGCCTGATTACATTAGAATTCCACTGAAGGGCGACGATAAAAAAAGCGTTATCCGGGAAGTGATTAACATTCTGGCACCTTATAAAATTTTTGATGATTCCGAAAAAATTTTTGATGCAGTAATGGAAAGGGAAAAAATAATGACCACCGGCGTAGGGCGCGGTGTTGCCATCCCGCACTGTAAAAAAGAATCCTGCCGCCAGTTTGCCATCAGCCTGGGAATCCAAAAGGACGGCATTGATTTTCAATCCATCGATAATCAGCCTGCCCATATCATTTTTCTGCTGGTAGGGCCGGAGAACAATCCCGGCAGGCACATCCGGCTGCTCAGCCGGATTTCGCGCCTTATTTCAAAGGACAACTTGCGGGATGACCTCCTCAACTGCAGCAGTCCGCAGGAAGCTTTTGATCTGTTGAAAAAAGAAGAAGAGCACTTTTTTGAGATTCTTTCATGAAACTTCTTGTTTTTATTTTAAACCAGGAAGAACATCTTGAAGAAGTTTTGGAGGCGTTTATCGAACTTCAAATTCAGGGCGCAACCATTTTGGACAGCGTGGGAATGGGTGCCATTTTAGCGCAGGATATTCCCATATTTGCCGGATTCCGTAATTTAATGCAGGGAAGCCGGCCGGCAAACAAAACCATCTTAACCGTTATTCCGGAAGACCTGGTAAATCCGGCTGTAAAGGCCATTGAACAAGTTGTGGGTTCATTGGAAAAGCCGGGAACCGGCCTGGTTTTTACACTGGATATCGATAACATCAGCGGACTGATCCATAATTTTTGAGGTGCTGTATGACGGAACAAAAATGGAAAAAAGTGGGACCTTTACCCGGCATTATTTATGCGAATATGATTTCGGAAGTGCTGGATCAAAGGGACATTCCGCATCAAGTCTCGCAGGACGGGATTGCTACCGCCTATGGTTTTTCCGGAACCAATCTTGCGGGAAACCGTGCTTTTATACATGTCCCGGAAGAGTATACAGAGGAAGTACAGGAAATAATCGAGCAAATGATTGATCATCTGTAAATAACCCATCGCCGGATAAACTTTCCCTGCAGATCATTGTGATTTCCACTTCAGTTTAGAAAAAGATGAGCGAATCCTGGAGAATGTTTCAGAAGCTGCACCACAAAAAAAACCGGCAGGAGCAGGGCCGGTTTCTGGTGGAAGGATTGCGCCTTTGCCGGGAGGCACTGCAGTCCGGCTGGAAAGTTGATGCTGCTTTTATTTCTGAATCTTTTTCCAAAACACCCGCTTTTTCGCAGCTAATACCTGAATTCCGGTATAAACAGATCATTCCGCAAATCCTTTCCGACAATAATTTAAAACGGCTGGCAGATACTGAACATCCGCAGGGGATTGTTCTGGCACTGCAGATACCCTCTCCCCCCGACCGCCTGCCGGAAATCTTTTTCAGGGAGCGTCTGCTGCTGGCCGTGCAAAGCGTTCGCGATCCCGGCAATCTGGGGACGCTGCTGCGAACCGCAGACTGGTTTGGAATTTCCTGCATTATGGCTTCCCGCGATACCGCTGATTTTTTTAATTCAAAAGTGCTCCGGGCTTCAATGGGTGGTTTTCTGCGGCTGCACCTGTTTACCTCCGACGATCTAATCACTGATTTGCAAAAATTTAAAAAACGTGGTTTTTCTATATTGGGCAGCACTGTCCAGAACGGCGAACCCTTAAATGCATTTCCGTTCCATCCTCCGGCTGTGCTTCTGCTGGGCGGAGAAGCGGAGGGATTAACGCCGGATGTACAGGCCTTGCTGGATACCCGGTTAACCATACCCGGCGGTAAGGCAGCGGAATCATTGAATGTATCCATTGCCGGCTCCATCCTGCTTTATCATTTAACGCAAGTCAGGGTGTTATAGTCGCTTTCCCATCTTTCTGTACAATCATTGAAAAGATTTCTTTTTTATTATTGCATCCCTGTTGATGTCTGTTATCTTGTGCCTGCAAAAAACGGGAAATAAAATTTTATGGAATTTGAGGATAAGCCGGTATTTCCGAGGCCTCTTAAAACTTTTTTACTTATTATTGGCGGGTATTTTTTAACCCTGTTTATCATCCAGTTCCTTATTTTAATGGTGGTGCCGGAAGGAGAGGAATTGGCAACTCATTCCGGTTTTATGAAGATCGCCCTCATTCTGGGTGAGGTGGGAATATTTGTGGTTCCCTACTTGTATGTGCGGAACAAACAACTGCCCCTGAACCAGATTTTCCGCTGGAATGCCGTACCGGGGCACATTGCCGGCTGGAGTTTTATTATCGGGTTGAGCGCAGGGATTTTAGGAGACGAACTGGATCGCCTGATCAACATGGTCATTCCGGTCCCCGAATCATTGCGGCAGATTTCGGATGTGATGCAGATTAACGGGCCGGCAGATTTTATTCTGCTGTTTCTGGCAGTCGTTGTCGCCGCCTCAGTTATTGAAGAATCCGTTATCAGAGGGTTTCTTCAGGGGTCGCTGGAGCGGTATCAAAGCATTACCAGCGGCGTCATTTACGCCAGTCTGGCCTGGGCATTAATTCACGGGACTCTGTATTATGTAATTCAAATTTTTATTCTGGGAATTGTATTCGGCTTGCTGGCCTGGCGCTCCAACAGTATTATTCCTTCCGTCATAGGCCATGCCACAAACAATGCGGCTGCTCTGCTTTTTTTCAACATCCGTCCGGAAATGGTGGACAGGTTTTATACCTGGGGAAATCATGTTTCTCCGCTGTGGCTGGTTTTATCTGCGGCGGGTTTGTACCTGGGTATGCGGCGGTTTAATGAGTACTATACGCCGCCGGCTACTGATTATCGGGAATAAGCGCCATTTCCGGATAGCAGCGGGCTAATACACCAATAACATTTTTTTCCGCATTTAACACATCGGTGGCACGAATATTTTTAAGCATATCACCCACCGCCTGGGGGGTTATATCCTCTTCCCGCGCCACTTCCCGGTATGTGCCCAGTTCCAGATACTTCCAGTATAATTTGAAATGCCGTTCATTCCAGCGGGAACGAATCGCGCTGATCAGAGCAAAAATGGTATTCACCAACTGATCCATCATTTCTTCCTCGGAAATAAACCACATGTCCGATTTTCTTTTCTTCGCCATATTCAGGGCGCGGTTAGCGCGATGGAAGGCCGGACCGTCCATTTCAATCGGCAGATTGCCCCCCATGCGGTAAATATTTCCCACACCCAGGCCGTAGCGGATACGGATCGGGAATACCATTTTCTGCAGCGACTGAACCACTTCCACCGCCTGTGCTGCATTATGAAACAGCCCCTGAAATTCATCTCCTTTGGTGATGGTCATGGGCGCATCAATGTAATCGCCGAACTGTTCGTTTGTCTGCACAATGGCGGATTTTACAAATAACTGCGTCTGGTAGCGGTCCATGCCGGTAAGCCGTTTGGAACCGCTGATATCTCCAATAAGCACACAATATTTTTCTGAATTTGTCATCGCATTAAACGGGTTTGGATTTTCATCAATCAGTACAACCGGTGTATTCCGCCCTTTGATTGATATATTATCATTTTTTAAATACTCATCCTTCATCCCTATTATCGGCAGTACTTCCCGAATTTCTATCCCTAAATTTCATCCCTGTAAAGACAGGCAATTTTTAGAGATCTGCTCCCGGCCGGCTCACTGCCATTTAATTTGATAGCGGCAGGTATCTCCATCATCCGAACTGCAGACGGTTTCCTGTATTTCCACCTGCTTTGCGCCGCACATTTTAAGGCCTTCGGTAAGCAGTTGCTGCATAAACCAGCAATATCCCTTATGCACCTCCTGATCGTACGTGAATTCTACGTTGGCCGAATTTGGGTCCTGCTTTTGATATTTGAGACTGCCGAAATTCCAGAGATAATTGTACAAATTGCCCAACTGAGCCAAAAATTTCTGCGGATTTGCAGCTTCCATATAATTGAAGAAATAGCGGTTCATAATGGTAGAAGCGTAATTCCGGCCCATTTCGCGAAAGACCTGTTCCTGCGGGATTTCTGTACTGCCTGCAATAGCGGAATCCAGTTCCTGCAGCAGTTGAAAAGGATAAAGGTTGGTGGTAAATACCTGCTCGCCCACTGCCTGGCGGGCAGATTCCGGAAGTTTTTGCATTACCCGTGAAAACGGTTTATCCTTTAAATTTTCCAGATAATCCAGTCTTGATTGAATCAGCAGTCCCCGGATTTCACCCATTTTTAAACTCCGTTTTAATTTGTTGTTCAAATTTGTGCAGGAATTCAGGTATAGCTTGTGGTTTAGCAGCTCCCCCCTGCATCATATCCGGTTTTCCCCCGCCCTTTCCCTCGATAATGGGTAAGAGCGGGCGGACCAGTGGATTTAAATTAAATCCTGCTTTTATGGAGTGGGAAATGGCCCAGGTCACCTGGTCCTGATTTACCGCAAAGGCAGCGGCCAGGCGGTCCGGCTTATCCGTTACCAGTTCCACAAATGTTTTCGGCAGCCTTTTATCGGCATCTTCAAACATTTTTTTTATGAAAAAAACCTGTCCGAATTTTCGGGCCTGGTCTTCCGCCAGTTGGGCCACCGCCGCCATCCAGTTCTTTTGCAGAGATATAATCTCCCGTTTATAATCCCTGTTTTCCTCCAGCAGTAATTTTACCCGCTTTTCCATTTCCGCTTCACCGCTGGTCAGCAGCTCACTCAATGATTTCAGCAGTTCAATTTTACAGTTGTAATCTTTCAGCGCCTGATCTCCGATGTGAAGAAACAGCCGCACATTTCCCCGGATTTTCTCCTGCCCGGTAACTTTGATCAGCCCGATTTCTCCGGTGGATTTTACGTGAACCCCGCCGCAAGCGGCAAAATCAAAATCCTGAATTTCCACAATCCGCACTTTTTTTACATCGGGCGGCGGGCGCCGAATGGCATACCGGTGCAGCTCCTCCGGTGCCACCCAGTGGCTTTTTACCGGAAGGTTCCGGTTCACAATTCTATTGGCAAGCAATTCCGCCTGCTGAATATGGTGCGCTTTTATTTCAGGGGCAGAAAATTCAATGGTGCTGTAACTGCTGCCAAAATGCACACTGACCGTTTCATAGCCGCCGGTGCGGAGCATTGACTGGGAAAAAAGATGCTGACCGGTATGCCGGCGCATAAAACTGAGCCGGCGCTCGCGGTCCAGTTTACCGGATACTTCATGGTTTTTCAATGGACCGGAAAGATAGTGGACCACCTCTTCACCCTGCGACTGCACATCCACAACCGGATTATCATTCAGGCTGCCACTGTCCGCCGGCTGCCCCCCGCCTTCCGGGTAAAAACAGGTCCGGTCAAGCACTACGGCAACCCTCTTTCCTTCCGGCCGGATTTCCACAACCCGGGCATCAAATTCAAAACAATAAGGATCTGCATAATATAATTTTTCAGTCATTTCTTAGTCTGTCCAGCCTAAGTTTAAATTGGATTAAATATACGGCAACTTTAAACATGGTTCATCAAATAACGATTTAGCTTATTTCCAAATTAACCGAACTTGAAGTAATATAAGGATTTCTACCGATAAATCAAGTCCATAAGCTTGAAATGCGAATAGTAAGGCCCTAACATTGATTTTTACTTACACTTCCGCTCTAGTTAAAAAGGGGAGTAAATTGACAGCCACTAAAGGAGGTGGAACTGCTGCATGTCGGTATACCTTGATCTTTCGGGACGGTATAAGACAGGTTGCTATGTTGATGCGGTTGTATTCATCTCATCTTGAAGTTCCATTATTATCCTGTCTCACCCGTGATCTTAGTTTAAGCCGGCTTTTCCTTTTATTTTTTACCATTTGCTTTAATCATTCCCCCGTTTATTTTTTAGCCGAATAAACAGCACCAGTCACAAACACGCGACGGTAGCTATTTATATTGGCAAAAGTTTTTTGGAAAATTTATGAATAGAAAAATAATCAACTTTCTGCTGTTTGCTTTTATTCTTTTTGTTGTTTACAACACCCTTATCCCTTTCCAGTTCGACTATTCCTGGGATGATCTGCCAAATCTGCTGGCACAGGTTAACTGGAAAATGAAGGGGCATATTTCCCTGACTGATCTGGTGGGGAATATCCTTTTATTTATACCCTTCGGCTTTTTATTGTATATGGCGCTGATGTATGCCAACATTCGCCTGCGCATTATCTGGTGTATTCTGGCCGGGGCACTGCTCAGTTTCGGGATTGAGTTTGCCCAGCTTTTTATCCAGTCCCGCAACAGCGCTCCCCATGACTTCTTTAACAATACCATCGGTTCTTTTTTGGGTGCAACAGCCGCCTCCATTTATGCCCACCGGATATCCGCAATTTCCCGTAAAATTTTTTACGAGCTGCTGGAAACCAAGCCGTTCCTGCTGCTGCTTGTCATTATCGGATTGCTGCAAACCGTTGCCGCGGTGATGCCGTTTACTGTTTCCATAACCTACTCGGATCTCGTGAACAGCCTGAAAGCCACCAACATTATTCCCTTCGACTATCATTCGCTGGGAAAAATGTTTTTAGGTTATCCCGGCAAACACGATCTTGAACCCTTTGACTGGATGAGCTTTATTGAAGACGCAATTTACTGGGTTGCAGTGGGTTACCTGCTGATGCTCTGTTACCGCATCTACTGGCGTCACAAACGGTCGGGCAAACTGCTGTTGTTCGGCCTACCGCTTGTTTTCTTCCCGTTTCGTGAGTTCATGCAGTTGTTCATCATTTCGCGCATCACCGATATTAATGACATTATCAGCGGGTATCTCGGCTTTGGTCTCGGATTTATTCTTTATCTGCAGCTTCGCCCGCTGCGAAAACGCACCTTTCACCATCATCTGGATTTATTGAAAATCCCGCTGATTATTTATGCGGTATTTATCCTTTTTTCCGGCTTGCAGCCGTTTGACTGGGTTCATTCCCCGGATGCATTCAGCCGCGATCTGGAAATGCACCGACTGATTCCCTTTTATACCTACTTTAAATCCACCAGCCTCTGGG
>JBAPTX010000225.1:0-2131 GCA_049282375.1 Calditrichia bacterium | reverse complement strand
GTCTGCAGCCATTTGCCGCCTAAATTATTCCGCGTTTGCCCTTGCAGCCGCTGCCGCAGGAGCGGAGCTTTTCAGGAGCCAGTTGCTGAGCAGCCGGATGCCGTTAATGCTGTTCTGCTGCCTCCATTACAGATGGCTGAACGGAAATTCCGTTCCGGATTTTTGGTTATATTTGTTGTAAAATTCACAAAATTTTCATTTTTATTGAATACAAATTTTCCATTTAATATATTCAGCGCCTTGAATACAGTGGAGGACAGTTATTGTGGATTCATTAAAAGATAAAAAAGAGCAGTGGGAAAATAACCAGGTTCAAAAGACCATTTCCAGGTTTCCCGAAAGAAAAGAGAAATTCAGCACCGACTCTAAAATTGATGTGGACCGTCTTTATCTGCCGCAGCCACAGTTCAATTATGAAAAAAAACTGGGATTTCCCGGTGAGTATCCCTTTAGCCGGGGGGTGCAGCCTACGATGTACCGCGGCCGTTTCTGGACCATGCGCCAGTATGCCGGTTTTGCCACAGCGGAAGAGTCCAACCGGCGCTACCGCTATTTACTGGAAAGCGGTTCTACAGGGTTGTCGGTCGCCTTTGACCTGCCCACCCAGATTGGATATGATTCCGATGATCCTCTGGCGGAGGGGGAGGTAGGCAAAGTGGGTGTTGCAATTGATTCCCTGCAGGATATGGAAATGCTGTTCGATCAAATTCCGCTGGAGAAGGTTTCCACTTCCATGACCATAAATGCACCGGCTGCCATTTTGCTTGCCATGTATATTGCGATTGCAAAAAAGCAGGGGGCGGACCTGACGAAATTATCAGGCACCATTCAAAATGATATCCTGAAAGAGTATATTGCCAGGGGCACTTATATTTTCCCGCCGGAGCCTTCCATGCGGCTGATTACCAACATTTTTCAGTATTGCAATGATCATCTCCCTCGCTGGAATACCATTTCCATCAGCGGATATCACATTCGCGAGGCGGGAGCAACTGCTGTTCAGGAAGTCGCTTTTACCTTTGCGGATGCCATCGCTTACGTCCAGGCGGCTGTTGATGCGGGGTTGAATGTGGATGATTTTGCCGGGAGACTGTCATTCTTTTTTAATTCTCATAATAATCTGCTGGAAGAAGTTGCCAAATTCCGGGCAGCGCGGCGCATGTGGGCGCGCATTATGAAGGAGCGGTTTGGTGCTCAAAATCCCAAAAGCATGATGCTGCGCTTTCACACCCAAACCGCGGGAAGTACCCTTACTGCCCAGCAGCCCAACAACAATATTGTCCGAACCACCATTCAGGCGCTGGCCGCAGTGCTGGGAGGAACCCAATCCCTGCATACCAATTCCCGTGATGAAGCATTGAGCCTGCCCACAGAAGATTCTGCCCGGATTGCCATCCGGACACAGCAGATTATTGCCAATGAAAGCGGGATCGCGGATACTGTGGATCCATTGGGCGGTTCGTATTTTGTGGAGTATTTAACCGATGAAATTGAAAAAAAAGCGGAAGAATACCTGAGTACTATTGATCAGATGGGCGGAGCGGTGGAAGCGGTTAAAAACAAATATTTTCAGGATGAGATTGCCCGGAGTGCATATCAGCACCAGCAGCAACTGGAAGAAAATCAGAAAATAGTAGTGGGAGTCAATAAATATCAAATTTCTGATGAACCTGCTGAAAAATTACTTCACATTGATGAAGACGTGGTAGCCCGGCAGGTGGCGCGGCTTCAGAAAATGCGGGAGTTACGCGATAGTGAAAAGGTGACAGCGGCGCTGCAGCAGCTTGAAAATATGGCCCGGAGCAATGACAACCTGATGCCCCCGATTATTCATTGCGTGGAACAGTATGCCACAATCGGGGAAATTTCCAATGTGCTTCGAGCGGTTTTCGGGGAATATCAGGATTAAGCGGCCTTTTCTGCTTTATTCAGATGAACGGCTTTTACCGCTGAGAGTGGATTGATCAACCGGATGTCTCATACAGTTTAATAAGTTAGATGCTGGGGAGTTAAAGGAGAAGTAACCGGTTCCTGTATTAAATTGTATGATGTTAATGACAGCAACAGTCTGAAACGCTTCTTGTTCCGCTGAAAATATAGCTTAAATTTGTCTTCATGAAAACAGCTACCC